>JAJYZK010000200.1:1129-6212 GCA_021799945.1 Acidobacteriota bacterium | reverse complement strand
ACTGATGATCTGGCGAAGCTGGCCCTCCAGCGCGGTCTGGGCGGTCGGCACGCTGCTCGGCGTGAATCTGCTGATCTCCGGATTTTCGCGGCTCATGCATGCCCGAGCCCTCCGGGATCCCCGACTCGGCGAGTAGCCCCTCGGCGAACAGTCCGGTCCGCGAGTAGAATGAGCGCTGTGTCCAGTCCGGAAGAAGCGGAAAAAGCGGCTGCCGCCCAGCGCAGCCTGGAGTTTGTGCGGGACGGCATGGTGGTGGGGCTGGGCTCGGGCACCACGGCCAAATACGTCATCGAATTCCTGGGGGCCCGGGTGCGCGCCGGCCTGCGCGTCCAGGGCATTCCCACCTCGAAGGCCAGCGCCGAACTGGCGCGGGCGCAGGGCATTCCGCTCACCGGATTCGATCGGGTCGAGGCGACGGACGTCACCATCGACGGCGCCGACGAGATTGGTCCGGGCCTGGTCCTGATCAAGGGCGGAGGAGGAGCCTTGCTGCACGAAAAGATCGTCGCCTCCTCCTCCAGGAAGCTGGTCATTGTGGCCGACGAGCGCAAGCTGGTGGAGCGCCTTGGCAAATTTCCTCTGCCGGTGGAGGCCATCCCCTTTGCGGCGGCTCCGGTGCGCAGGAAACTGGAAGGCATGGGCGGCAATCCGCGACTCCGGCTGGATCCCGGCGGCGAACCTTACGTCACCGATGAAGGCAACTGGATCTTCGACTGCGGCTTTGGCCCCATTTCCGATCCCGCTTCGCTGGCGCAGGCGCTCAAGAGCATTACCGGCGTGGTCGAGCACGGCCTTTTTCTCGGCCTGGCTTCGGTTGCCGTGGTGGCCCAGACCGGCGGCGCCCGGCTGATCACCGCCTGACCGCCTTCGACGGAAAAAATTTACGCCGCGGCCTTATCGCGCGGCATCCGCCGCCTGCCCGGAAGCTTCGCCGGTCTCTCCGGGGCAGGGAATCACATCGTGAAAGCGATTCAGGTCTACGCCCGCCGTCCGTCCCTGCGGGTCGTAGATGAAGATGTCCGCGAAGCGGACCCCCCACTGCACCTCCTCCGCGCTATACGAGGAGCGTGTGTTCACCACCTGGGAGAAGGTTTCGTCTGTTCCGGTGAGCAAAATCAGGAACTCCGCGGCGCTTTCGCGCAGACTCTCTGGGGTGGCCCCGAGCAACGGGCTGGATTCATCGATTGGATGCACCACGGTCCAGGAGAGCGGGAAAAAGGCTACGCTTTCCCGCTCCAGGAGCAGGGAATAGTAGCGGCGAATCGCCGCCCCGTCCGCGCGTCGCTCAAAACGAGCCAGCATCAGCCGGGCATTCAGATCGATGATCTGATTATTGCGCGCGTTGACGATGCGAAACTGAAGCGAGCGGTATTTTCCGTAGGCGGCCATCACCGCCGTCCGGCTGAACAGGATGTCGGCGACCGGCCGGGAAAAGCGGGCGAAGACCAGGCCCGTAACCACAGCCAAGCCCAGAAGACTCACCACGGACTCCAGCGCAACCAGAGAATTGGCCGCGATGCCTTCCGGCAGCGTATTGCCGTATCCGATGGTCGCGGAGGTGTGGATGCTGAAGAAAAAATCCTGCAGCAGCCGGGAATGGATGCCGGTGGGGGTTGTAACGATGATCGCGTTCGGCCCGCAGGCCGCGAAGGCCAGGGCGAAGATGGCGTTCAGAGCGACATAGGAAGAGGCGACAAAGAGGAAAAAGCGGTTCCAGGTGGTGGTGACAAGATTGGAGTATGCCAGGAAGGCGTGCAGGCCGCGGCCGCGACACTGCACGCTGAAACTCCCGTCGCGGTGTAGCAGGCGAAGCTGCCGCTGTTGCGAGAGAACCCTGCCGAAGCCCAAGTCGCTGGTAGCGCTGTTCGTCCCGTGATCGTGGTCGGCGTTGAATGCAGGTTCGTCCATCGATTTCCGTTCTCTCCGGCCCTGGTTCCGTTGGACCTCTGGAGATCCCTGCGGAAGTCCCGCGGAAGCCCCCGCAGAAGTCAATGATCCGCCGATGATCCGCCGATGATCCGCCGATGATCCAATGATCGGCTGACCGCGCCGGGAGGCCCGCCGCTGTCCCGAGGTCTGTTTGCAGGCCGCGTCTCACGCGGCCTGCAAACAATGCAAACAAAAATACCGGCCAAGCAGGCCGGGCCGGAACTCTCGAAGCAGGTCGGAATCCCGGCCGCAGGAACCTGGGTAGAGGAACCGGGGCAGAAGAACCTGGGCAAAGGCTATTGATTTTAGGAGAAAAAATCCTTAAAATAGGAGCTTTGGGGAGATGAACCGGGCCCGTGCACAGCCTGGAGGTATTTCCGTGGGTTCTTTGTAAGTACTTTCATATCATCATCATAAGGTGACAGATGGCAAAACGCCGCGGTAATCCAAATTGGGGAAAGCCGGAGCCGATCGGCCCGGTTACGCCGACAGTAACCTCTTTTGAGCAAGTGGTGAAAGAATTTAAACTTACCCCCGATCAATATGTGCGTTCGACCCGTTTGCGGGAGTGGGCCCGCCGCAACAAGAATTCGAAATATATCCCGGAGGCGCTGCTGGAAGCCTGGGGTTTCGAGATTGAGTCTACCTTATAGCCACGGTTCCGGGCCGCGGAAAACCGGGTTCCTGTAAGCTGGGGCGGTAAGCCGGGTCGAGAGGAAGGCCACGCCAATTCATCCACAAAAACACCGCCTGGGGCGGTGTTTTTGTTTCCTGGAGGGTTTGGAGGCAAGCGCTGACTCCGTTTTGGGAAGTCCGGAAAAAGACTATGATTTACAAAGCGATTTGAGGGCTGCGGGCCCCATCCCGGGAGTGGCTGCCGGCGATGCAAAACCAGGGATCGCCAGCCGGGCCCGTGGTGAGAGTCTCCGATCGACGCATGCTGCCTTCGTCTCCATTTACCGACGTTCCCGGGGCCCTCGCCGAGTTCAAGGCCGGGCGCATGATCGTGGTGGTAGACGATGAAGATCGCGAGAACGAAGGCGATCTGACTCTGGCCGCCGAGTATGTCACCCCCGAAGCGATCAACTTCATGGCCCGTTACGGCCGCGGGCTGGTCTGCCTGAGCCTTACCGAGGAGCGAGCCGACTACCTGCGGCTGGGAGCCATGTCCCAGCAGAATTCCTCGCGTTTCGGCACGGCCTTTACCGAGTCGATCGAGGCCCGCGAGGGCGTCACTACGGGAATTTCGGCCTTCGACCGCGCCCATACCATCCGGGTGGCGATCGATCCCAGCTCCAGTCCGGCCGATCTGGCCCGGCCGGGACACGTCTTTCCTCTCCGCGCCCGGCGCGGCGGAGTGCTGGTGCGAGCCGGCCAGACGGAGGCTTCGGTGGACCTTGCGCGCATGGCGGGACTGATTCCGGCCGGCGTGATTTGCGAAATCCTCAAAGACGACGGGGCCATGGCCCGGGTGCCGGACCTGATCGAATACTGCAACCAACATGGGCTCAAAATGCTCACCGTCGCCGAGCTGATCCGCTTCCGGCTGCAACATGAGCGCTACATTGTGCGGGTGGCGGAGTCGGTAATGCCTACCCGCTTCGGCGACTTCCGCATGATCGCCTATGAGAGCCAGATCGACGGAGGCGAGAGTCACCTGGCGCTGGTTCGCGGGCAGGTCGCCGCGGATCGCGATCCGGATGCGGTGCTGGTGCGCGTGCATTCCCACTGCGTCGCCGGAGATGTATTCGGCGCCTCCTCCTGCGACTGCCACCAGGTGGTGCAGCGGTCGCTGGAGATGATCGCCGAACGGGGGCGAGGCGCGCTGATTTATCTGCACAATACGAGCAAGGGCTTCGCCATCGACCGCAGCGTGACCCCGCACCGGCTGTTTCTGCACCAGGACACCCACGCGCGCGAACGGTGGGAAGACCGGCAGCAGCGCATCCTGCGGCAGGTCGGCCTCGGAGGTCAGATCCTCAGCGATCTGAACATCCGCAAGATCCGTCTGCTGACCAACACCCCGACCCACGTTCCCGCCCTGCAGGGTTTCGATCTGGAGATTGTCGAGCAGGTGCGGCTCAAGCTGCCGGATTCCGCCGCCGCCGGCCGCCCCTGAAGGAGAGGGCGATCTGGAATCAGAGGGTGACCTGGGCCCCGCGCGCGGCGGACCATGGATTGGGGAGCGGATACGGGAGCCGGTAGCCGCGGCCGCGGAGATCGCGGTCCAGTTGCTCCACGTTCGAGTAGACGATGGCTTCGAGCCCGCACTGCTCCGCGGCGGCGCAGTTCTTTTCCAGATTGTCGACGAACAGAATTTCGCCCGGCGCCACGCCAAGCCGTTCCACCGTGTAGCGGTAAATGGCCGGGTCCGGCTTCACCATTCCGGTCTGATACGACCAGGTGAGTTGATCGAAGAGGCCCAGCCAGGAGAATTCCCGTTCGATGGCCTGCAGCACCGCGTCTCCCATGTTGGACAGAATTCCCAGCTTGAGGCCCGCCTGCTTGAGAGCCCGCGCCCAGGCCAGCATTTGCGGATTCACGTCCATCCACATGCGGGCGTCCTGCTCGAGCAACCGGTCGATCTGGGCGGGCGTGAATTCCACGCCGGCGCGGCGGGCCACCTCGGACCAGTAGGATCGGCCGTTGTAAATATCCGCGTCGTAATCGAGGCGAATCGCCCAATAGTGCTGTTCGAAGACCGCTTCCGGGAGCCCCGCAATCTCCAGGAGGTTGCTGTGGGCCTGCGGATTCGGCGGTCCACTGAGAACCTCGCCATAATCGAAGAGGACGGCGCGAAGCTCCATCGGAATCATCCGGAATCATCTCCATCAAGCGGCGTCGGGCCGGCAACATCCGGCGCGCGCATCCGGGCGATGCGCCGATGCGCCGGCCCCCGCTTCATTAGATCATGCGGGATCGGGCCAAGCCGCCGGGCGCCGGCGGCGCGCAGCCGGAAGAAAGGAAAGCAATGAAGAGCCGCGGAGAACGGCAATGGTCCAGGCGCACCGATTGGACGCCGGCCGAGACGCCCTGGGCGCGAACGCTGGAGCGGATGCGCCTCAGCCGCGCCAGGCTGTGGGACCTGACCGCCTCCAATCCCACGGAGTGCGGATTCCTGTATCCGGAATCGCTGCTGGCGCCGCTCGCCGAC
>JAJYZK010000200.1:0-1119 GCA_021799945.1 Acidobacteriota bacterium | reverse complement strand
CCCGCGCGCGCTCCGCTACGATCCCGACCCGCGCGGACTGCGCAGCGCCAGAGAGGCCGTCTCCCGCTACTACCGGGATCATGGGGCGCAGGTGGATCCGGACCGCATCTTCCTGACCACCGGCAGCAGCGAGGCGTACAGCTTCCTCTTTCGTCTGCTCTGCGATCCGGGGGACGAGGCTCTCATCGCGCAGCCGGGATACCCGCTGCTCGATGTGCTGGCCGGCATGGAAGACGTGCGGCTGACGGCTTACCATCTGCTGCGCGAAGAGGGCGGGGAGCGGAACTGGATTCTGGATTTGGAGGCGGTGCGGCGGCGCATCACCTCCCGAACCAGGATGCTGATTCTCGTGCATCCCAACAACCCCACCGGGCACTTCACCAGTCCGGAGGAGCGCGCGATGCTGGAGAGCCTTTGCCGGGAGACGGGGCTGGCGCTGGTGGTCGATGAGGTGTTCCTGGACTACTCGTTGAGGGACTACTCGTTAAGGCCGTCGGAGGGGGCGCCGGGGCTCAGCTTCGCCACCGGCGAGCATCCTGCCCCGGTCTTTGTGATCAGCGGCTTGAGCAAGATCGCCGGGCTGCCCCAGATGAAGGCCGGCTGGTTGCTTTGCCTTGGGGAGGAGGGCCAGGTGGGCCAGGCTCTCGAGCGCCTGGAGGTGATCGCGGACAGCTTCCTCTCCCAGAATGCTCCGGTGCAGTGCGCGATGCCCCAGTGGCTGGCCGGCCGGCGGAACATCCAGAAGCAGATCCTCCAGCGCCTGCGGGAGAACCTGGCTATTCTCGATGCGGAGCTGGCGCGGCAAAAAACCATCAGCCGGCTGCCGGTCGAGGCGGGCTGGTATGCGGTGCTGCGGGTCCCGGCGCTGCGGCCGGCGGAGGAAGCGGCGCTTGACCTGTTGGTGCGCGCCGGCGTGGCGGTGTATCCGGGATCGTTTTTCGGTTTTGCGGGCGATGGCTGGTTCGTAGTCAGCCTGTTGCCGCGGACCCCCGATTTCGCTGCTGGAATCAAGGCTATCTCTTGCTATTTCAATGATTTGAAAGTTGAACCAAGAGAGTAAATAGCATCTTTGGGTCATTCAATTCAAACATTCATTTGTCTCCATAATCAATTCATTTA
>JAJYZK010000199.1 GCA_021799945.1 Acidobacteriota bacterium | reverse complement strand
TGCCCGACATCGTTTCTCAAGGGAGACGACCCGCCCCCTTCGCCTGCGGATACTGCCATCTTCCCAATGGACTGGGCAGGCCGGAGAATGAGAGCGTGGCCGGGCTCCCCAAGGAATACATAGAAGAACAGGCCGCCGCGTTCCGGAGCGGCCTGCGCAGGAGCTCCGAGCCGAAGATGGCTTCCGTAACGGCCATGATCGCCGTGGCCAAGGCGGCTACCCCCGAGGAGATCGCGCAGGCGGCCGATTACTTTTCCTCGATGCGCCTGACGCCCTGGATCCGCGTGGTGGAAACCGACACGGTCCCGAAGACGAGAATCGAGGGAGGGATGCTGGTGGTGGAAGAGGGAGCGGGGAAGGAGCCGATCGGCGATCGCGTGATCGAAACGCCGGAAGACCTGAGACTGACGGAGCTTCGGGATTCCGAATCCGGCTTTATCGCTTATGTCCCCAGGGGCAGTCTGCGGCGAGGCAAGGAGCTGGTGACCACCGGCGGCGACGGCAGGACGATTCCCTGCGCGGTCTGTCATGGCGAGGATTTGCGGGGCCTGGGAAATGTGCCCCCTATCGCGGGCCGCTCGCCCAGCCAGATGGCCCGCCAGATCATCGATATCCAGACCGGCGCCCGGGGGGGAGCGGCGGTGGCTCTGATGAAGATGCCGGTCGCCCGGCTGACGGCCAGCGACATTGTGGCCATCACGGGATATCTGGCTTCCCTGAAACCGTAACGAAGCCGTCGCGCGCTGCTGCGGCTGGCGGGGAGGTTGGGGCTCGGAGGCCGAGCCTGGTAAGTTCGAGCCGCGGCGCATATCCCCAACCGCCCTTTGTTTGCGCTTCTCGTGCGATTTCGAGGGTTGCCCCCGCCCCCGGACGATCGGATTTCCGGTCCGAGCGTGGATGGCGAGGCCGTTGCCCGTCGCCAGTTTCCACCCCGGCAACGGGAGCGGGTCCATCCCGTGGAAGCTCTTCGGCAAGGGCATCAGCCTAGCGTCGGAGATGCGTCGTTTCGATGCGCAGAAAGCCGGGCCGGCCGTTGGGCGGGGGTTTTCTGCCTCGCCCATCCGGACCGCCGCAGCCCGGGTCTTCTCGCAGGTGCGCCGGGCGTACGGGCGTAGGATGGGCGGCGGCGCGGGTTGAAAAGGTGGGCGACAGGTGGGCGTTTGACCGGTTCGCCAGCCTCTGGAGTTCAGGCTTGCCGTAGATCTCGAACTCTCTCTTGAAGATAGGCCGCCTGACCCCGACATCGAGCCCTTGGTGCGCCCGGCCGCGCCCCGTCACTTTCCCGAGGCAAGGGGGCTCCAGCCTCCACGCCGCCTTGCCCCGACGGGCCGACTCCCGCTAGAGCGGAACTCGCTCCAACCGGCCGTAGACCTGCTCCCGATTCCTGCTCTCAAACCGGCCAATCCCCTCCAAACTCCGCTTCTCCGCTCCGCATTCGCGCCCGCTGAAGTTCCATCCCAGCATCCCCAGCCCGTCAGGCTCTTCCCGGGGCGGAAGAGAATCGAACTGGCGAATGCCGCGCATTTGAACGATAATCTTTGATGTCCTTGATGCGAAAGTTAAACCTTTAAGAGTTGCTCGGAAGAGAGGCCAGCTTTCCACGCTGAGATTGCCGATCGACCGCCGGCCGATCGAGGATGCGTGGTCAGGAACAGATTGGCAAAAGCGACGAGGCAGCGCGAGGCGCGAGATCCTGGATTCCGGCGAATCCCTGGTTTCGAGCGGCGGGCTGCGGACCGTCGTCAGATTCGGTTTTCAACAGGTTTTCACGCCCCGACGTGATGGCTGCCAACGAGGCGCATCACTCCGGATCGGACGCGCGCGAAGAAGACACACGCGCATTCCCGTTCCGGACAGGGGCGGCAGATTAGCAGCCCGTGGTGGAAGTCGATTTACGCCGTCACCGGCATCGCGGATTCCGCTTGCATGGCGGGTTCCGTACGCGCCCCCCGGCATCGCCGGGGTTTACCAAAGGCTGGTCGGCGACGGAAAGCACGCCGCACGGCCAGGGGTCGAAAGGAATCGGAGCGCAGTCCGGTCCAATGCGGATCCGTCCGCTGCGCGCCATGAATTGCTGCCCCGGAATCACGATCCGCGAACAGGGCCATTCGCAGGGAGATCTCTATACCGAAGCAGCGTCTGCGCTTAACAACACTTGGGTCGCTCCTGTGGATTCTCGCTCTGGCCCCGGCTGTCCAATGCCAGGAGCGTTTGAACTGCTTTCGGGGTTTCACGTCGGACAACGCCAGCCGTTCGCTCGGCAATATCCCTGACTTCGCCCAGGAGGGGCATCGCATTCTTCCACCGCCCACGACCCAGGATTCCTGCGGAGGCGACAGCAAAGGCGCCGGCCTCGATCCCTCATGCGCCGCCCGGACGAGGAACCCCGTTCCCGATCGCCGGATAACCCCGAAGGATCTCAAGCCCCCAACTTTTTCCGAGGCGTCCTCCACCCTCCGACTGGCCGCACAACAGCGAAATGGCTCCCCCGCCCCCGTCGGCGCACAAGTCCAAACGGACGACGCCCCGCCTGAAGCTTCTCTGCCTAACGATCCGGCCAGCCAGTGTGCGATCCAGCCGGCGGTTTGCATCGCTTCGGGAGGTTCCGGAGCGGAGGACGATTCCGCGCGGGAGGCGCCGGCGGCCCATGCGGACATCGCGCCGCCGTGCGCCTCAACCAGCCAGCAACCGGAAGCGGTAGCGCAGACTCAGAACCAGACTCAGGGCCAGACTCAGAACCAGACTCAGACCTGTGGGCCAGTTGCGCAGCCAAGGATTCCGGGAGACAAGGGAGCCCGGATCCCCTACGATGCAAACGGAAACGCGATCCAGAACGCCATCACGCAGCCAGATTATGGACAGCAGCCGAAACGCATCATGGGCTGGATTCCGAATTTTCGCGCGGTCAGCGCGGGCACCCAGCCCACCCCGCCAAGCTTTGATGAGAAATTCATGCTATCCACCCGCAATTCCTTCGATTATGCGGCGATCATCTTCAATGCGGTGGATTCAGAATTCCCCTATATTCTCAAAAGCTATCCGCAATTCGGGAACGGACTGTCGGGATACGGGAATTATTACTGGCACGGGTTCGTGGATAAAACCATTGGCAGCTACATGACCACAACCCTCATTCCCACGCTGACCCGCGAAGACACCCGCTACTACGAGCTCGGGGCGGGGCGCTGGTATGTGCGCGCGATCTACGCATATACCCGCATCCTGATTACGCCTAACGATGCGGGACATAACACCTTCAATTTCTCCGAAATTGTCGGTAAGGGCGCTGCCGCCGGATTGGGCAATCTTTACTATCCGGCGTCCTATGTATCTTGGACCAAAACCGGGCAGCGCTGGCTGGTGCAGGTGGCCATTCGTGATGGCGGGTTCAATCTTTTTCGAGAATTTTGGCCGGACATCGGGAAAAATATTTTGCGCGTGAAACCCAAAAGCCAATAGCCCGGGTTCCGCCTTGATATCATTTCTTAAGTATTTCGGATTTGCGCGCGACAGTGAAGTAAATATCGGGAATTGGAAAGGGACTCCTTGACGATGCCGATCGACGCATCAGGCTCCATCCAACGATGGAAGGTTCTTTTGGCGCCAGCACAACCCGCTTTCCCGTTCATCGCTGGAAGAAAGAGGAGAGATTCATGATTCATCCGGGAAAACCCCCGCGCACGCACATCCACCAGCACCGGGATATGACCGACCGGGCCCGCCGTCATTTTCGATCCGGAGTCTCCATCCACAGCCACACGCACTTCTCGAAAGAAAACCTCGGATTCATTCCACATTACGCCTCCCGCATTCCCTGGGTTGCCGGCCGGGTGAAAAGAAGCTGCGCGGTGTATCGCAGCCGGACTGGAATGGATCTGGATTTCAAGCGGGCGTATTGGACGCCTCCTTTGTCTCCCCAGGAGGTATGGTCCTCCGAAGTGAGACAGATCGAGGACCAGCTGGGAATGTCCGCGCTGGTGTCCATCACCGATCACGATTGCATCGAAGCCCCACAGTCCATGAGCCATACGCTGCCGATGTCCATGGAATGGACGGTCCCTTACGGAAGCCGGGATTTTCATCTCGGGCTGCACAATTTCGATGCCGGCCTGGATGGCGAGATGGTGCGCGAGCTACAGCGCTTCACGGCGGGGTATTCCGAGTACTCCTCATGCGAACTGCTTTCCCGGCTGCACGATTCCCCCAAAACGCTTATCGTGATCAATCATCCGTTGTGGGACTTTGAGCGTTCCGGAAACGAAGCCCATCGCATCGCCCTGCAGGCGTTTCTCGCCGAACACCACGAGTTTATTCACGCCCTCGAAATCAACGGTTTTCGGCCCTGGCCGGAAAACCTGGAAGTGTATAACCTTGGCGAGTCGTGGGCCATGCCCGTGGTGGCGGGTGGGGACCGGCACGGAACCGCCCCGAATACCGTCCTGAATCTCACGGAAGCGCGCACCATCGAGGAGTTCGCCATGAGCATCCGCGAGGACCGAGTCAGCGAAGTGGTCCTGATGCCGGAATACGGCGATTCCATGTTCACGAAACAATTGCGCACGGCGGGAGACGCGGTACAGCATTATCCCGGGCATCATCCCGACAGAAGGCAATGGACGGATCGTGTTTTCTTTGAGCAGGAAGCCGAGCACGTTCAACCGCTTTCAAAATACCTGCCCGCAGGGGCGCCAACATGGTTGGCTCTGGTCGTGGTGGCGATTCGAGCCTTGGGCAGCAGTTCTCTTCACCGCATCATGAATGCGGCCGCATTGTCTTCAACTCTTGCGATGCCCTATTGCGGATCCCGAAGAACCTCGTCCGGGTCCGCCCAGGAACCGGAGAAGTCGGCATCCTGTCCTATAGCCCCCTACCTTCTGGAAAGGGCGAGAGACCATGAGAGTTTCAGCATTCGGCGGTGACGGCGCCCGGAGTTCGGCCCCTGCGACGCGTGCATCCCGGTGGAATTCCGTTTTGGGCATTCTCAATTCGCTCGGACGCGACCTTGGGATTCCCCAATTTCCGATCTCCACGGGTGCTCCCATCGGACCGCGAAGGCCCGTGGTCCGTCGCTGGCATGCGGCGCCGCCGGATCTATCTTGTGCGGAGCATCGCCTCTCTGCTTCCCCGGCAGATCGGCATCTGCATGTTTTGATCCGCCGCCGGCTCCCAGTCGATCAGAAACCGCCTTTGCCGAATCCCCCCTGGCGCCGAACCTTCACGTTCCCAGCCGCCGCCGGGGCTTAGCGGAGAGGCCACGATATGCGGATTGCGTTCTTCTCGGAAACCTTCATTCCAAAGGTGGATGGAATCGTCACTCGGCTGCGAAATACGATTTCGCAGTTGCGAAGGGCCGGGGACGAGGTGCTGATTTTTGCTCCCGAAGGCGGGATAACGGATTTTGAAGGCGCACGCGTGGTGGGCATGCCGTCGACTCCATTTCCGCTTTATCCGGAGCTGCGGCTTTCGCTGCCGCGCCGGTCCATGCGCCGCATCCTCCTCGACTTTCGGCCGGATGTGATTCATTCCGTAGATCCCGTTTTATTGGGAATCGCAGGCATTTACTACGCCTCGACCCTGCGAATCCCGCTCGTGGTCTCGTATCACACGCAACTTCCCAAATATCTGCATTATTACAAGCTGGGCTCCATCGAGGGACTGGTGTGGAGCCTGCTGCGAACCCGGCACAACGGCGCGACCGTCAATTTATGCACTTCTTCCGCCATGGTGGAGGAACTCACGCGTCATGGAATCGCCCGCGTGCGGCTCTGGCAGCGCGGCATCGATACGGATTTTTTTCGGCCGGAGGAAGCGTACCACGAGATGCGCGCGTACCTGAGCGGGGGGCGCCCCGACTCTCCCCTGCTCCTTTACGTGGGACGGCTTTCGGCCGAGAAAAATATAGAACAACTGAAACTGATTCTGGACGCGATGCCGGAGGCGCGCCTGGCGCTCGTCGGGGGAGGCCCGCACAAGGCCGCCCTGGAAAAACATTTCCAGGGCACCGCAACATTTTTCCCCGGATATATGGAAGGGCAACGGTTGGCTTGCGCCTTCGCTTCCGCCGATCTGTTTGTGCTTCCTTCCCGCACCGAAACGCTCGGCCTGGTGTTGCTCGAAGCCATGGCCGCGGGTTGCCCGGTGGTGGCGGCGCGGGCCGGAGGCATCCCCGAGCTGGTGGAGGATGGGGTAAGCGGGTTTCTCTTCGAGGAGGAGCAGGAGGCGATCCATGCGGTGCGGCTTCTACTGCGAGA
>JAJYZK010000198.1 GCA_021799945.1 Acidobacteriota bacterium | reverse complement strand
CGCTTTTCAGCTAGGAGTTTGTTGAAAAACGCGCCGAAGCACCGAGCGAGGCGCAACGGGATGCGTGCCTGCCAATCCAGCTACACAGGGAATTGGATCTTGTCCCGGACACAGATCTGTTTTTCAGCAAACTCCTAGCCGCCTAGCGACAAGCGCGCTACAGTAGCAGGCGAGGCGCCGGATTCCGGGTTCTGGCGAATCCTTCTCCCCCAGCGGCGGGGCCGTCCGCCGCCGGCAGCCCTGTGGTTCGGCCGGCGCGCACAACCCGTATTGATGCCCGGCGGCGCCGGACCTGCGGGAGACGTTTCCGAGGAAGATTGTATGGCGGATCAACGGGAGTCGTCGGCCTTGCAGAACTCCACCGAGGCCGCTGGACCGGGCCGGAGAGAGTTTCTCAAGCTTGCCATGGGAGGCGCCCTGGGGGCCTCAGCCTACCTTGCTCCGGCCCGGCCGGCCCGGGCCAAAGTGCGTACGAACGCGCCAGGCATCAAGCTTTCGGCTCAGGTTTCGGCCAAGCCTTCTGACCAGGAGCTTCTGTTCCTGCGCCAGATTGGCGCCGAGTATGTCAGCGTGGCCTCCACCCCCGACCTGCGGACGGCCGAAGGATTTATCCAGATCAAGAAACAATTCGCCGACGTCGGCATCACCGTATGGAATATCGGGAACGAAAGCGTTCATAACATGCCGGAGGTTACCCTGAATCTTCCGGGACGGGATCGAAAAATAGAAGAATACAAGCAATACCTGCGAAATCTTGGCCAGGCCGGCATTTACTACACCACCTATGCTCACATGGGCAACGGCATCTGGAGCAGCGGAAGGGCGGAGATTCGCGGGGCCTACGCCCGGGAGTTCGACATGGCCAGCCCGAACAAAGTGGGAGTGTGGAACGGGAAAAAATATTATGAGCCGCTCTCCCACGGCCGGGAATTCTCCAAGGAGGAGATCTGGGAGAACTATTCCTATTTCATCAAGCAGGTCGCCCCGGTGGCGGAAGAGGCGCAGGTGCGCATCGGGATTCATCCCGACGACCCGCCGGAGCCCGTGCTGGCCGGAGTTCCGCGCTGTATTTTCGCCAACTTCGAGGGCTACCGGCGAGCGATGGAGATTGCCGACAGCCCGAATGTGGGAATCTGCCTCTGCTGCGGCTGCTGGAACGAGGGAGGACCGAAGCTTATGCAGAAGGATCCGGTGGAGACGATCCGCTATTTCGGCCCGGAAAAGATCTGGAAGATCCACTTCCGCAATGTGAACGCGCCCTTGCCGCACTTTATCGAAACCTTCATGGATAACGGCTACTACGATATGTATCAAATCATGAGCGCGTTGCAGGGGGTGGGCTTCGACGGCATCGTGATTCTGGACCACACGCCTTCTGTGGAAGGGGGACAATATGCCGAACAGGCGTATGGATTCGCCTATATGAAGGCGTTGCGGAATCGTGCGGTTGCGGAAGGGATGGTTTGACCCTGCGCCGAGCAGCGCCTCGCCGCCTCCGGCAGGCTGCTCTGGAAGTTCGACGCTGGAATCGACGGGCGCGCTCTCACCCGCGGCGTCGCCTTCTGGGCCGACGGACGGGAGCGCCGCATCCAGGATCCCGCCCGCTCTCGTTCCGACGGGCGCCGGCGTTCAAAGTCGGTCAGGGATGCTGTGCAACGCCGTCCGCGGGATAGGGCGTCAGTTTCGCCGGATGCAGATCGGGCCGCAGGAGCCACGCTCGCCGGCTCGCGTAGTAATGGACGAGATCCAGATCGTCCGCCCGGTCCATGGCTCTTGCCCAAATCACTTTCGAATGATCGATATCGGCGTCGTTGTAGACCCACTCATCCATCGAGTTGTGATGGGCGGAATATGCAACGAGGACGAGCTGCGGGCCGGGCAGCTTTTCCAGTTCTGACTGAATGCGGGCCCGTTCGAGTCCGGCTGGAGTGGAACCGTACCACTCCGAGGCCCACACGCCGGGCCACACGGGAAGCAGCAGGCCCAGCGGAGCGGCGAAGAGCCGGACCGCTGCCAGCAGGCAGCAAAGCGCTACAATGCCGCGTGTCAGGAAGAGCCCGGCCGGCGATCCCTCCGGCCGCCAGAGGCGAAGGTGGCGCATCGCCTGCAGGCCGATCGCGTAAAAGGCAACAGTGAATGGAGCAATATAGTGGGGAATAAGAAACACCTGCGGTAGCATTCCAACCGCCAGCACGATGACGCAAACGACGAGGAACCGGATCCGGCGGTCGAGAAAGACCCTCCGCAACAGCAGCAGCGGGGGAAGCAGAGCGATGCCGGAGAAAAACAGGATGCCGCGCAAGGCTTTGAGAAGATTCTGAGGCAGAAAGCCGGAGAGGCTATGGATCTTCTCGAACGTGTGCAGCTCCACCCCGAGATAGAAGTCGCGCATTTCCTTGTGCCGGTAGCGGGGCTCCGGGCGCTGCGGCTGCCAGACGAAGTAGGGAACTACGGCATACTCGGCGCGGTCCGTCGCATACGGAGGAGTGAGGGGATTGCCGAAGGCGCGATAGTCGTAATAACCCATCCACGCCACCACCGCGAGCACGGTAGCCAGGGGAAGCGCGGCGCAGCGCAGGATCGCCCGACGGCCAAGGTGAGGTTTGCCTTGATGAATCCGCCAGACGAGCGCGGCGGCCACCGGGAGGCAGAGGAGAATTCCTTCATAGGGGCGGCTAATCGCCAGCAGCGCGGCGCCGATCGCCATCGTCATGCTATGGCGCAGCCGGGGCGCCCGTAAGAACCGGGGAAGCGCTCCCAGCGCAAGAGCGCCGCCCAGGGCCGCGATCGCTCCCCCACCCGAGTACGTATCGATCCAATAACTGAACAGGCCAAGCCGCAGGATGGCCACCGCCCCTCCCAGCAGGGCCCAGGCGGGCGGAAGCCAGGCCTGCAACGCCCAGCAGATTGCGGCGCACATCAGGGCGTTGGCGACGAGCACTCCGAGCCACGGCCGGCCGGTGAGGACCTTGCCCGCGGCGAGGACCATGCCCTGCGCCGGAAAATACATGGACATGTAGGTGGGCTTCATGGTGAGCTGAAAACTCTCAAAATGCTCCCACATCCGGGGCGTCGGATTGGTCAATCTTCCGGAAGCGAAGGTATCGCCGGCAAGCAGAAAGCTGAAATCGTCCTGGACGAATGGCTTGGGAACGGGCGAGAGCGGCAGGATCGCCAGTCGAAGGAAGAAGGCGGCCAGGCCAACGGCGATGACGGACAATGTCCTGCGGCGGGCGAGGGCCCCAAGCCTTCGCTCAGCGCGGGCGAATGCGCCTGCGCCCAGAGTGGGCCGGAGAAAGGCGACGGCAAGGGTCAAGGCCGTGAGCGACCCTTCGATCAACATCATCGAGGGGCCGTGCCGCGTAACGGATGCCGCCATCATCGAAGTCGTCATAGCGATAGGTGAAATCGAATCATCGGCCCCCACGCGGTCTACTGCACCTCAGCCGGGCCTCGCAGATCTTCGCCGCCGGCCTTCAAAAAACCATGCTGCGGCGGCGGGTGCGGATGCGCTTCCGTGAGGGAAGTGGTTTCCGCCGCCGGCCCTAGCGCCCGCGACTCGCGCGGACGCCGCGGATGACCTGGCCCGGTCAGGGCCGCGCGTCGGCCTCCTCTGCCCTCATGGGGAATGGAGTGACGGTTACGGGCCGGGAATCGGGCTGAACCAGCCACACCGTTCTGTCCCGGTAGTAACGCAGCAACTCGGCGTCGTCCGCCGGGCTCATCTGGCGCGCCCAGACGATCTTGGCGGTGTCGGGGTCGGGTGCGTTGTAGACCCACTCCTCGATCGGAGTGTGGCCGGCGGAATAGCGCACGATTGCAAGCTGTTTTCCCGGCAGGCGATCCAGCGCCGCCTCGATGTTTGCCCGCCGGGCGCCGAACGGACCCGGCCCGTACCACTCCGAGGTCCATTCCGAGGCCGGCCACTTGTTTTGCGCGATGCGCAGCGGCAGAGCATAAAGCCGGACGACGCCGAGCAGGAGGCAAACAGCGACGAGCAACCGCACCATGGCCAATCCAACCGGCTGCCCGGCCGGTCGCCATACCCGCAGGTGACGCATGGCCTGCAGGCCGATCGCATAGAAAGCTGAAGTGAAAGGCGCCAGATAGTGAGGAATCAGAAATATCTCGATCGATATTCCAGCGATCAGGATGCCAACTCCAATTAGCAAAAAGCGAATGCGGCGATCGAGGATTACGCGGTGGAGCATGAAGAGTAGCGGGAGAAAGACGACTCCGGAGAAGAAAAGGAGCCCGCGGGAAAATTTGAGGAAGGTTTGGGGGATGAAGCCTGAGATCGAGTGCACCTTGTTGAAGTCGTCGAGCTCATTCCGGTGGTAGAAAGCTCGCATTTCTTTATGTCTGTAAGCCGGCTCCGGGCGTTTCGATTGCCAGACGAAGTAAGGGGCCATGGCATAGGTTTCCCGGTTTACCTGATACGGCTCGGTTCGCCAGCTTCCAAAGGCCCGATGGTTGTAATAACCCATCGAGACGCCCGCCGCCAGCATCAGCGCCACAGGAATCGCGGCCCGGCGGGCGAGCAGAGCCAGCATCGGCCGCCGGCTGCCGGAGAGAATCCACCTACCCAACATGGCCGCGACGGGTACGCACAGGAGCAGCCCTTCGTACGGGCGGCTGTTGGCCAGCAGAATCACGCCGGCGGACATCAGCAGGCCGTCGAAAAAGCGAGCGCCTTTGGTCAATCGAGGAAGGGCTCCCAGCACCAGCGCGCCGCCGAGCGCCGCAATCGACCCTCCGGAGTAGGTGTTGATCCAGTAGCTGAACAGGCCGATGCGGAGCACCGCCAGCAATCCGCCGAGAAGAGCCCAGCCCGGCGGGAGCCACACCTGCAGCATCCAGCAGATCCCCGCGCACATCAGCGAAGTTGTGCACAAAACTCCGAGCCATGGATTGCCCAGGACGACCTTTCCCGCCGCCAAGGCGAGACCCTGGGCCGGGAAATACATCGACATATAAGTCGGCTTCATGTCGATGTGGAGGCTTTCCAGGTGAGTCCACATGACCGGAGTGGGATTCGTCAGGCGGCCGGCGGCGAAGGTGTTGGCGGCCAGCAGATAGCTGAAGTCGTCCGGCACGAACGGCCGCGGAGATGGAATCCAGGGCAGAATCGCAAGCCGCCCGAAGAACGCGGCGAGTCCGACGGCGGCTACGGCCATTCGTTTTCGCCGGGCCAGGCCGCGAAAAAGACCCTCGATCCGATGGAAGAATCCCGATCCGGCGCGCGGCAGGCAAAAGGCGGCCGCAATGGCGATCAGCGTGAGCCCGCCCTCGATCACCATCAGGGATGCTGCATGGCCGGTGTTCGATGTGATGCGCATCTCCAAGGTCAAATCATTGCTCGGCTTCGTGCGGCGCGCAGGGGATGAACCAGCCCCCGCAGGACATTGGAATCAGCTAGTGTACGAAGTGAGCGCGGTTCCGATGGCGGTGAAAGCTGTGTTGATGTCGGTGGCCAGCGCGCTCATTCCGGCCGTCGCCGCAAAGGCGATCGGGGCCACAACCAGCGCGTATTCGATAAGATCCTGACCATCCTGCCGCTGGATCGTCCTCTCGATGGCGGCGCAGAGTTTTCTCAGTTGCGAGATTGTTGTGATTTCCTTCCTCGAGCTTTTGCGAACCGGAGTCCCAGGCAAGAGAGAGGGCGTAGAGGAGTGCCGCCAATTGCACGCCCTTCTCCCAGCCGGGATTGAGCCCGATTGCCTCCGGCCTGGGCCGAACCCGGGGCAACCCGGGATTAAGCCGTGTAGGTGGACAGCGTGGTGCCGATTTTGGTGAAGGCGGTGTTGATATCGGTGGCCAGCGAAGTCATGCCAGCAGTTGCCGCGAAGGCGATCAGAGCGACGACCAGCGCGTATTCGATCAGATCCTGGCCTTCTTCCCGCGCCAGCAAGCTCTGAATCCCGATAGACAGCTTGAGCAGTTGATCCTTCATTGTCCCATTCTCCTGATTGAAATTTCCCGGCGGGTAGCCAGGCACCAAGCGTAGGTGCACGTCGAGATCCAAACTCGGCAAAAAAATTGGCCTGAAAAATCAAGCAGTTGCCGGCGGAAAACCGATGGCGGTGTGAACGCGCGTATACAAGCGGAACGGGCCTGATACTCGGGTATACACAGGAGGCGGCCGGCTGCGGCGGGTGGAACCTCGGATCGCGGCGCTTGCGAGGCTCGCATGGCCGGTCCGTAGGGGCGCCGGTTCATAAGAATCCTGGAATCAGGCCGCAAGAATCAGGCCGCAAGAT
>JAJYZK010000197.1 GCA_021799945.1 Acidobacteriota bacterium | reverse complement strand
CGCTTGGTTGTTTCGCTGGCGCCGGAAGGCGCCGCGAGGCCGTTTTCCGTGATTGATGGAGGCTGGCAGGGAAAGGGAGCCGTGAATGGAGGCCTGGCAGAACAGGAGCGCGTGAATGTCCGCTTCCCCGATATGGCGCGGCTGGCCGAGCAGATCCGCAGCGCGGGCGCCCGGCCTGGAATATGGATTCGCCCCGTCCAGGCCCCGGCGGGAGCCGAACAAACTTTGCTGCTTCCCGCAATGCGCCGTCACGCCCAAGGCGCTTCCGATCCCGAACCGGCGTATGACCCTACGATTCCGGAGGCGCTGGAAGCCATACTGGCCAAGGTAACGCAGGTGGTGAACTGGAAGTATGAACTGGTGAAGCACGACTTCTCCACCTACGATCTGTTAGGCCAGTGGGGCTTCAACATGGGCGGTGAACTTACCCAGCCCGGCTGGCATTTCCATGACCGGACCCGAACCAATGCGGAGATCGTGCGGAGTCTGTACCAGGCCCTGCGGCGGACGGCCGGAGAAGAGACCCTGCTGCTGGGATGCAACACGGTAGGGCATCTGGGCGCGGGATTGTTTGAATTGCAGCGCACGGGCGACGATACCAGCGGCAGGCTATGGGAGCGCACCCGGCGCATGGGCATCAATACGCTGGCCTATCGGCTGCCCCAGAATCGAACTTTCTTCGTGCAGGACGCGGATTGTGTGGGGATAACTCGAACCGTTCCCTGGGACTTGACCAGCCAGTGGATGGATCTGCTCTCCAGAAGCGGCACGGCTTTGTTCATTTCACCGGAGCCCGAGGCCGTCGGCCCGGATCAGAAAAAGGCCATGGCGGATGCCTTCGCCGCGGCTGGGTCGGGAGACTGGTCTGGCTATCCTACGGATTGGCTGCATCTGACAACTCCTCAGACCTGGGAGTTCCAGCGGCGCGGCGCGCCGTCCTCGATCGTCAAACATTACCGCTGGTGCGGAGAGAGCGGCTACGATCCGTTTTCTGTTTAGGAGCTTCTTGGAGATCGCGCTCGAAGCATCGAGCGGGGCGCAGGATCTTCTATGCCGGCGAAAGCCCTTCCACAAATGCCGGGGCATTCGACCTTCGGCGGAGCGGTCTACGTCGGCCGCCGGCTGCGCTTCCTTCCGCCTATCCCCATGCCCTAACCTTCGACGGCGACGGGCTGCTGCGATGCCCCTTCGCGGCCCAGCAAGGTGGCCAGCACGCCCGCAATCACCACCGCGCAGGCGATGCCCTGGCGCGGTGAAATCGACTCGCCGCCCAGCCAGCTACCCAGAAGCAACGCGATGATCGGATTCACATAGGCGTAGCTGGCGACGCGGCGGGCTGGCGCGTGGGCCAGCAGATAGATGTATGCGCTGAAGGCCGCCAGCGAGGCGAAGACGATCAGGTAGGCCATGCTCAGCCAAACCCGGGGCGTGAGCGAAGCCGTGGAGAGGCGCCTCCACTCCCCGGCCCCGGCGGAAAGCGCCAACAGAAGAGTTCCGCCCAGGGTCATCTGCCAACCGGCATTCACCTGCCGCGCCTTGGGCAGGGCAAGCCGCGTGCTCAGCACCGTGCCGACAGCCCAGCAGGTTGCCGCCAGCAGCGCAACCGGAGCGTAAAGGTTCACCTCCGCTCGCGCCTTGAGAAGGCTGGATGGAAGCACCAGAGCCGCCACCCCTCCCAGGCCGAGCGCCAGCCCGAGCGCAGCCGTCGGGGAGATCCGAACCCGGCGGAGCCAGAGCCATTCCAGCAAGTACACCTGGGTCGGGATGGTTGCCGCGAGCACGGCGGCCAGACCCGACGCCAGCCTTTGCTCGGCCCAGAACAAGAGGGCGTAATCCCCGATAAAGAGAATCCCCGCCAGCAGCAGCAGGTTGCGCCATTCCGGACCCTCCGGCTGCGGCTGCTTTCGCCAGAAACTGAAAAGCAGCAGCATCGCCCCGGCTGAGAGGAACCGGATGCCCGCCGCGAGAAATGGCGGCACTACCGCAACCACAACTTTTATAGCAAGGAAGGACGCTCCCCATAGCACGTAGATCGCGGCATAGGCGAGAAGCCGCTTCACAGCCCCGTGTTCCATCAGCCCGGCCTCCGGCCCGCCGCCTCGCCGCAATCCACCGGCGCAGATGGCCCGCGATTCGCGATTCCCCGGTACATGAACGTGAGGAGGCGCGGACCGGAAAGATAGCTTGTGCTGAGCTCTGCGATTTGAAACCCCGCCCCGGCAATCAGGTCGTCCACCTTGCGATCGAGATGGCAGCCTCCGGCGATGTGCTTCCACGCCGGAGTGAGCCGGCTCTGCCAGCGCCGCACTCCGGCTTCGGGCGCGCGGCCGTGCTCGATAAATATCAGTTGGCCGGCCGGCTTGAGAACGCGTCTCGCTTGCAAAAGAGCCCGCGCTGGATCTTCGATGGAGCAGAGCGCCCAGGTTACCACCACAGTATCGATCGATTCCTCGGGCAGAGGTACAGGCTGCCCGGCGGATTGCAGAAGGAAATCCACCGGAACCGCGACGGAGTGCAACCTTTTTCTCGCGAGCCGCTGCAATTCCGCAGAGGGATCGATTCCATAGATGTGCCGGACTTCGGACGAGTAATAGGGAAGGTTCAGGCCGGACCCGATGCCAATCTCCAGCACCTCGCCGCGGGCCCGCGCGATCCATTGGGCGCGCAGCCGCGACAGCTCCCGATTCCGCATCGCCAGATCCGTCAATGTCGGCAGAAAGTATCTGGCGTAGATCACCTTAGCTCCCGGGGAATCCTTCTTCACTCTACAACCGCCTGTCGGCGGGAGGCATCTTAGGAAAGCGCCGCGGGAATCGGGCGCATCGTCCGTGATTCTGTCCCCCAGCGATACACATACATCCGGCCCCCGAAGCCGGCCGCGGAACCCGCCCTGAAACCGGCCATCGCTATTCCCTTTGCGCCGATTCGCGCGGTTGCCGGGCAGTTTTGCGGCGCGTATATTGAAAGCTAGCGATGCTGAGGGCTCTGCAATACGCGCCGCCATCCAAAGACAACGGGAGACGGCGGATGGCCGCGTGTTTGCTGCTTCTCGCGGTTGTGGCGCTGCTGGTGGTGAACCCCCTCTGGGAGTGCCGCGACCACCTGGACAATTTGAGACACCTGGGACCGAATGGATTCCTGGCGTTGTTCCTGTTGTTCGCCTGCGCGGGAATTACCCTGTTCCGCTCCCTGCCTTGGCGCCGCCCGTCGAGTTCGCGCCTCCCGGCGCTAAGTCTTAAAGCGTTCTCCTTCGACCTCTGCCGGATTGCGCTTGCTGTTGTCTCCACTCCTGCCGACCTTTCACCCCTGCCTCTTCGCATTTAGCCTTCGACGCCATATCTGCGTCTGAATCCCCGATGGGCCTGACGGCTCTCGGTCCCGAGAGCGCGCTTCGCCAACCTCTCCCACCGGGAGCGGCATGGCGCGAATCGATTCTCGGACGCCGTCTCGCGGCTTGCGCGGGAGCGGCGGAACGCGACCGAGAAGGCGCCGGAGCAGGCATGTGATTTTTCTCCCATGGCATCGCGCGGTCTCCGCGCGGAGGCGGGCATGACAATGAGACTTGGTTTGCATGGCGGCCAACGGCGCATCCGGCCGCTTCTTCCGGGGTATGCGCCCATTGTCGCTTTTGTGTTCTTCGCCGCGGGCCTGTTGCCCGCCCCCGGTCAGTCGACCGGCGCGAGTTATGCGTCCGCGCGACCGGCCTCCTTCACTCCGCGGCTGACGGCGTACGGCCAGGTCGAACCCATCGCCGCGCTGGCGGTGAGCGCGGCCCAGGCCGGAGTCGTCGAGGGGCTCAACGTTCTACCCGGAATGCATGTGCGAGCCGGCCAGGCGCTGGCGCGCCTGACCGGCCCGCAGGTCACGGCTCTTTTATTGCAAGGCCAGGCGGACGTGCGCAGCGCTCAGGCTCAGCTCGGCGCGGCGGAGAAATTGCTGACCATCCAGAAACGGCAGCTTGCCGCGCATTTGAGCACCCGGGAGGCCGTCCATCAAGCGGAGAGCGCGCTGGCGCTGGCGCAGACTGATTTCGACAACGCGCAATCGCGTTTGCAGGCGACCCGCCACATGATCACGATCGAATCCCCCGCGAGCGCGATGGTGCTTGCGTTGAACGCCGCCGACGGGGAACTCGTCGGCGCGGGCCAGCCGATCCTCACGCTGCAAGTGAAAAACACACTGTGGCTGAAAGCTTCCTATTACGGCGCGGATCTGTCGGCGATTCGAATCGGTTTGACGGGCAGGTTTGCGCCGGCCGGCGGCGGCGCACCCATCCCGGTGCGGGTGAGCGCGATTTTCGGCTCGCTCGCCGCCGGACAGGGAGAGTCGATTGCGCTCACGCCGGCCTCGCCCGATTCACGCGCGCCGGCTTCAAAGCCGGATCCAAGATGGATCAATGGCCAATTCGGCGAGGTCACGCTGCTGCCGCCGCCGCGCATGCTGGTCGCCGTTCCCACGCGCTCGCTCATTCTCGATCAGGGTCAATGGTGGGTGCTGGTGCATACCGCGCAAGGCGATCGGCCGCAGGCCGTCGCGCCCGGCCCCGCCCGTGGCTGGTGGACCTATCTGGAGAGCGGGCTGGCTCCCGGGACGCAGGTGGTGGTAGAGAACGCGTACCTGCTTTTTCATCGCGGCATCGCGCAGAGCTACCAGACTCCGGACTGAACCCGATGGAGAATCTCACCCACACCGGCCGCAGACTGCTTCGCCAGCCCATACTCTGGGCGCTGGTTTACGGGGCCATGAGCGCATACGGCGCCTATGCGCTCTGGAAAATCCCCTTCGAGGTGCTGCCCCGCTTCAATTTTCCCCAGATCCGCGTAATTGCTCACGAACCCGGGGCCAGCGCGGCCGAACTGGAGACGCGAATCGCCTCCCCGCTTGAGGGCGAGATTCTGGCCCTTCCAAACCTGATGGACGTGCGCTCCACAATGGGCAACGGGACGGTGGAGACCGACGCCCGCTTCGTGGAGGGCGCCGATCCCCAGTCGGATCTGCAGGCGGTCTTTGGCGCAATCGATCGCGCCGCCAAACAAATTCCTGTGTCCGTGCATCCGTATGCCGAGATCATGGGCGACGCCATCAATGAAGTGGCCGACTACAACGCGCAGATCCCCTCCACCGCCGCGCCCGCGGAGGTGCAGCGCGCCATCCTCGCAAATGTCGCGCCGGCGCTGCGCGCCCTGCCCGGAGTGCAGCGAGTGGAGCTTTACGGGGCTGGCGACGAGGCGCTCTGGGTGCAGCCGAACGTTGCCGCCATGGTTCGCTATCGGATTCCGGTCACGGCCATCATGCAAGCCCTTCAAGATGATGTTCTTCTGCGGCCGGGCGGATACGTGACGCAGGGACATCAGGATGTCTTCATTGAAGCCCGCAGCCTGCCCACGCACATCGCGCAGTTGGAGCGGATTCCCGTCGTCGGCGCGAACGGCCCGATTCCGCTCGGGGATCTGGCGCACATTGTTCGCGCGGCGGTTCCCACCATGAACGCCGTGCTGCTGGACCGGCGGCCCAGCGTGGCGCTGGCCGTCTTCAAGCAGCCCGGGGCCTCAACCCAGCCGGTCACGCGCGCCGTGCTGGCCACTCTCCGCGATACCTTGCCCCTGCTGCCCCCGGGCGTGCGCTGGGCGAAGATCTACGACCAGGGGCGACTGGTGCATGCCGTGGAGAGCGACCTGAGCCGCAACCTCATTGTCGGCGGATTGCTTGCCGTGCTGGTCATGTTCTGGGTGCTGGGCGCGGGGCGCGCCATTTGGATTCTCGCCTTCAGCATCCCGTTGTCGTTGCTGCTCGGCGTCGCCGGCCTCTATGCCGCGGGGCAAAGCCTGAACCTGATGACGCTCGGCGCGCTGACCGTAGCCGTCGGCCTGCTCGCCGACGACGGCATCCTTGTGCTGGAGAGCATCTACCATCGCTGGGAACAGGGCGACGCTCCCTGGCCCGGCATCGCGCAGGGATTGCGGGATATCGCCGGCCCCGACGTGTCGGGCACCCTCACCACCGTCTCGGTATTCGCTCCGCTCCTGTTTGTGGGGGGGTTGGGCGGACTGTTCTCTTTCCCCTTCGCGCTCGCCATGTCCTTGGCGCTTCTCGCTTCGCTGGGGGTCTCCCTCAGCCTTATTCCTCTGGGCCTGGGCTTCGTGAAAGCGCGGCCGCGGGCCACGCCCACCGCCTCGGGCCGCGCCGGGAGCCGGAGACGGAAGCACAGCTCGCCGGCGTCGGACGCCCCGGTCACAGGGCGCCGATCGTTGTCGCCAACC
>JAJYZK010000196.1 GCA_021799945.1 Acidobacteriota bacterium | reverse complement strand
ATCGCCGAAGGCCTCGGCCATCGGCGGCCGGACGAAGGAAGAGAGAGCCGCCGCGGCCGCCGCTGCGCCGGCGCCGAGGAACGACCGGCGGGAAAGAATCGCCGCCGTGCTTCCGTCTTTCAAATTGTCTCGCGACATGTTGCTGCCTCGCTGGCGTTCCCGCTAACCGAATGTGAAGGAATATGCCTGCACGCCGGGATCGAGAAACTGGATTTCAAAGGTGTGATCTCCGGCCGCGTTCTGCAGCCGGAGAAGTTGATAGAGCCGGTAATCCGTCACCGCGCCGGCGCCTTGAGCATTCGCATCCACGCCGTGGTCGGAGCCCGGGGCCTGGCCATCGAGCAGGATGCGAAATCGGATCGATCGGCCCTTCGACGACGGGCCCAGAACCAGATGCAGATCGCGGGCGTGAAAGCGGAAGCGGATGGTCCCCGTACCTGAAACCAGAGTCACGGTCTGCGCGTTGTCAACCCAGTTGCCGCCCAGGCCCCATTGGTTCAGGTCCAGATGGGCCGGCGCGCGATAGGCTAGGGCGCGATCTTTTTCCAAGGTCTCCGGGGGCGCGAAGTTTGCGGCCCGGGCATAGCCGAGGTAGGTCTCCGGAGAGGACACTTCGTTCTGATTCGATGCCTCCTCCACGCCCGTCCCGGTCACCTGGACGATTCCCTGCGGCGGGGGTTGCGCGCCGTTGCGCTGCGCCAGTAACTGCTGAATCCATTGTTCGGATTGCGCGTAATCGCCCTCGCCGAAGTGCTGGTAAACGATCCGCCCGGCGGCATCCACGAAATAATGCGCGGGCCAGTATTCGTTGTGAAACGCGGTCCAGATTTTGTAATTGTCATCGAGAGCAACCGGGTAGGAGATGCCCAGCTCGCGCACCGCCTTCTCGACATTGGCGGGGACCTTTTCGAACGGAAACTCCGGCGTATGCACCCCGATCACCACCAGGCCGGCCTTTTTATATTTTTCATTCCAGGCGCGAATATAGGGTAGCGACCGCAGGCAATTGATGCACGAGTAGGTCCAGAAGTCGATCAGGACGACCTTGCCTCGCAGGCTGTCACGGGTCAGCCGCGGTGAATTGATCCATCCCGAGGCGCCGGAAAGGCTGGGCATTCTCGGGTCGCGAGACCGGTTGGCGGGGCCGGCGTCCTGGTTGGCCGCGGCGGCTTGGTTGTGAGCCGCCGCGGCCGCGGGAGGGCGGAGCCATCCAATCAGGCTTTGCTCGATGCCCGAGGTTCCGGCGATCGAAAGCCGCGCGAGCACTCCGCTATCCAACCCTAAGGCTACGGCTGCCGCGCCGGCCAGCACGGCAATGCCGATTCCGCGTCGAATCCAGATCTCTGCGCCCAGAGAACGCTTCATCAGGGAGAAGACCCGGCCGCCGAGCAGCAGCGCCGGGGCCAGGGAAGTGATGGCGCCCGCCGCATACGCGAGCAGCAGCAGGGAGGTCTGCGCGCTCGGCCCCTGCGCTGCCGCTCCGGTCAGCACCAGCCCGAGGATAGGTCCAGCGCAGGGCGCCCACAGCAGCCCGGTGGCGACGCCCAGCAGAATCGACTGAGGTATGCCGCCATATCCCTCGCCTGCGGCCGTCGGTGGCTCCGCGGCCCGGCTCAAACGGCTGCCCAACCGCACCAGCGGCCGCGTCAGCCACTCCGCAAAGCCCGGAGAGAGGAGCGTACCGGCGAAGAGAACCAGCGCCGCCACGGCCGCCATCCGCCCATACTCGTTGAGCCGAACAATCCATCCGCCGCCGAAGACGGCCAGGCTCGCCACCGTTGCAAAGGTGAGCGCCATGCCTGCCAGCAGTGGAAATCCGCTCTTCCAAAAAGGCCGGTCGGCCCGCGAAAATACAAAGGGAAGCACGGGGAGAATGCAGGGACTGATAATGGTCAGGATCCCACCGAAATAGGCCAGAACGAGCAGCGCCATCGGGTTCTCTCCCTGCCGTATGAGACGCCGCCGCCCCGGTTTGGTTACGCAGCGGACCCCGCCTTCTCCCATATCAAAACGCCGCGCTTGCATGCCCCATTCGGGAAACCGGGGCGGAGGCCGGTTGCAGCGTGGTCCAGTGCAGGCTCTGCGCCGGCCTTGTTGCTTCCGCGCGTGAATCTACAGGCTCCTGGCGTGGCGGCTCAGGAATTCGTGGCAGAACAACCGCAGATCCTTCGCTGCGCTCAGGATGACAGCGCAGAGGATGGTTCATTTGGCAAGCGAACTTCTGACTCAGGCCGCTGGTGTCCTGTCTCCGAGGGTCGCCATAGAATCCCTGTCATTCTGAGCGCAGCGAAGGATCTGCTTTTCCAGCGATCTCCGCATCGCAGTCCCGCCTCCGTGGATGCTGTGAACCTCGGGGACGCCGCACTAGCCTCGCAGGCTGATCGGGGGCGGCTCCACGGCCGAAAGCGCATCATACACAGCGGCCGGCAAATCCAGCCCGGCTGCCGCAATGTTTTCCTCGAGGTGAGAGACGGAGGAGGTCCCCGGAATCGGCAGCATGACGGGAGAACGCTGGAGCAGCCAGGCCAGGCCAACCTGCATGGTCGTGGCCTGCACAGTCCGGGCGGCCTTCTCGATCGCTTCGTGCGCCTTCTTGCCCTGTCCCAGTGGCGCCCAGGGAAGGAAGGCGATTCCGTTTCGCTCGCAATACTCCACCACATAGTCGTATTCGCGGTCGGCAAAGCTGTACCGGTTCTGCACCGACACGATCGGCACGATCTTGCGCGCTCTTTCGATGTGCTCCCGCGTTACGTTGGAAAGACCGACATGACGAATCCTGCCTTGCTCGCGGAGCCTGGCCAGAGCCCCGACCGACGCGTCGTAGGATACGGCGTTATCCGGAGCGTGCAGCTGATACAGGTCGATCCGCTCCAACTTCAACCGCTTCAGGCTGCCCTCCAGGGCCTCCGTCAAATGACGGGGGCTTGCGTTGTGGGTCCATTTTCCAGGCCCGCTGCGCTCCCATCCGCCCTTGGTGGCCACCACCAGGCCCGAGGGATAGGGATGCAGCGCCTCGGCGATCAGTTCTTCGGAGACGTTGGGTCCATAGGAGTCGGCGGTGTCGATAAGATTTACGCCCAACTCCACGGCCCGCCGGAGGGTTGCGATTGCCGCGGCCTTGTCCGCGGGAGGGCCCCAGATTCCCGCTCCCGTGATCCGCATGGCGCCAAAACCGAGCCGGTTGACGATCAGATCGCCGCCGATCGCAAAAGCGCCCGCGGCGGAGGCGAAAATCGTTTCTGAATTTGCCATGTCAATCTTCCTCGACGAATACCGGAATAGAAAACAGATATCGTATAAAAATTCTACCGCCTGGACCGTATTATTAAGGACCGTTGAAGGACCGTTTCGACGCCTGCGCCGGCTCGCCACTCCGTCGCAGCGATCGAAACCGGATCTCAGGCGGCCGGTTTGTCGGCCTCCTGTCCGTCGGCCTCCGCGTCGCATGGGGCGGCGTCGCACGGGAGCAGCGCAGGGACCGGAGTTTTGCATCTCAGGAGGGGAAGCAATGAAACTTCGAAGCGACAGTTTTCCCGACGGTGGCCGAATCCCCGGCGAGTTCGCCTTCGCCGTGATCGATCCGGCCGGCCGCCCGGCGCTCAGCCGCAATCGCAACCCACATCTGGCTTGGAGCGACGTTCGCGCGGGCGTCAAGTCCTTCGTGCTCCTCTGTCACGATCCCGACGTGCCCAGCCGCGCAGACGACGTGAACCAGGAGGGCAGGGAGGTTCCGGCATCCCTGCCGCGCGTGGATTTTTTTCACTGGATCCTTCTGGACATCCCGGCCGGGCTGCGAGAGATTGCGGCCGGCAGCCACAGCGATGGGGTGACGACAAGAGGCAAGCCGGGACCCGATGCGCCGGGAGGCCTGCGCCACGGGATCAACGACTACACGCAGTGGTTTGCCGGAGATCCCGCGATGAAGGGCGAGTATTTCGGATACGATGGCCCGGCGCCGCCCTGGAACGATTCGCTGCTGCATCATTACCTCTTCCGATTGTCCGCTCTCGATGTCGAACGCCTCGAAGTCCGAGGCCGGATCACAGGACCCAGCGTGAGGGCGGCGATGGAGGGACACATTCTGGAAGAGGCGTCCTGGACGGGAAACTATTCGCTCAATCCCAGAATTGCCTGACGGGATGGTGGAACCGCGGCTATCCATCGCGCCATAGGTGGATCCACGCGCGCGCAGAATAAGCGGAGCGCCGGGCAGAGCGATTCGGCGGACCGGGGCGGCGCCTTGCGATTTATCCCCGGAGAAGGACGCCCGGGTCGCTGGTGTTCGGACGCCCCGTTTCCAGGTGGCCGGCGAAACGCCGAAGAAAATCGCCGGCTTCGCTCCCGGCCGTCGGCATATCGGTCACCGACAGGTCATACCAGCCGGCGCTCGGCGCGGTTGGCCAGCGATCTTCCTGCTCCGCGCCCGGAGTCAGGGAATACGAGCGCCTCTCGGCCGAAGCATAGGCATTGGCCGTCTGTACGATCCGCGTCCGCGAGCCGCGATTTCGCAGCGCCAGAATCACATCTCCCCGGGCGGCATCGTAGGAAACGGCGGCCTCCAGATCCAAATTGGCCTGGCCCCGGAACTGGCAGAGATAGCCATTCGGGCCAGAGACGGCGAGCTGGTATCGCGCCGGTTCGTCGGTGAGCCAGAAATCGGAAAGCGTATCCCCGGCGGAGACGGCATAGCGCCGCGGAGGCGAGTTCGGCCGCGTGCCGTCATAGACATAGAAGGCGGCCCCGGCGGCGCCGGAGTTAAGGAAATCCAGCCAGAACCGGCCGCCTTCCGGAGCGAACCGGCCGTGCACTCGCAGATCATAGGGCAAGGCCCGAGCCGGACGGACTCCCGGCTCCTGCGCCGGCATCTCCTGCGCGGCAGGCACAGAATAGGGTTGATGCAGCGACCGTATCGGGGCAGGCACGGCAAAACTGACCGGTGCAAACGATGGTGGGGTGGAAAAATCAAAGGCCGAAGTTAGGTTGCCGCACACCGCGCGGCGCCAAGCGCTGATATTGGGCTCCGGAACCTCGAATCGCGCCTCCAGAAACTGCAGCACGGAGGTGTGGTCGAAGACCTGGGAGCACACCCACCCGCCGCGGCTCCAGGGAGAGACAACCAGCATCGGCACCTGCGGCCCCAGTCCGATCGGCTGCCGCCCTCCGGGGTCGCCATCCGGGATCAGCGGCCGCATTTCCTTCGGATAGCGATCCAGATTCAGGATCTCGTCCTCCAGGCTTGCCTCCAGGTCATTGGACACCATTCCCTGTGCGTTGCGACGGCTGGCCAGCGGGGGCATGGGAGGCGCTACGTGGTCGAAGAGGCCGTCGTTCTCGTCGTAATTGATGAACAGAACTGTCCTGCTCCAGACCTCTGGATTGGAAACCAGAGCGTCCAGAACCTGATGAATGTAATAGGCGCCGTCGGTTGGCGAGGCCGTGGGATGTTCGCTGTATTTCTCCGGGGCTACGATCCAGTTCACCTGGGCCAGCCGATTGCTGAGAACATCCTTGCGAAAGCCGCGCAGAGTGCGATTGGCAACGCCCTTCCGCACCAGTGGACCCTGGGGATCGGCGCCCTCCTTCACCTGGTAGGCGGCGAAGAACTCCAGCGAATTATCGGTGAAGTTGTCCTTGGGACTGCCATGCTCGCCCGTGCCGCCCTGGTAGACCTTCCAGCTCACTCCCTTCGCCTCCAGGCGCTCCGGATAAGTCGTCCAGGTGTAGCCGTTCCGGTGATGGCGCTCCCACAGTCCCGGCCCGTTGGGTTTGGCGCCGAGAGCGTTGCGAGGATCGACCGTGCCGGTCCACAGACAGATGCGGTTGGGGCAGGTGTCGGCATGGACGGAGCAGAAGTAGGAGTCGCAGACGGTGAAGGCGTCGGCCAGCGCGTAGTGGAAAGATACGTCCTGCCGCATCAGGTAACCCATGGTGAGCACGTCCTGCTTTTGCGTCACCCAATCGTTCCAGCGTCCCTGATTCCAGGCCAGGTGACCGCTGCTCCAGCCGTGGTCGGTTCCCGCCTGATGCTCGGTGGTGGCCCGCGGATTGATGTAGAACGGCAGGACGTAGGGCGCATCGGGAATCAGGCCGCGATCCTGGAAGTGCACGGTCTTTACGCTGGCCGGGGGCTGCTGCAAGATGGACCGGCCATCCGGCAGCTCCGCGGGTCGCGGGTCGGCGAATCCTCGCACGCCGCGCAGGGAGCCGAAGTAGTGATCGAACGACCGGTTTTCCTGCATCAGGATGACGACGTGCTCCACAT
>JAJYZK010000195.1 GCA_021799945.1 Acidobacteriota bacterium | reverse complement strand
GGTCCATGGAGGCGTTCATCGCTCTGGCTCCATTCACGCTCTTAGCGGTCCCCGCTGCGCTTGAGCCTCTGCTGCACCTCGGGACGCACGAGATAGAGAAAAAATACCAGATTGACCGCCGCCATCGCGATCCATTGGCTTTGGCGGAAGCGGAAAATGCTGTAAGTCGCAAAAAGCATGGAGCAGAAGGCCGCTCCCAGCGTCAGCGCCCATCCCCAGCGGCGCAGCAGAATCAGTCCCCAGCCGGCGAAGGCGAAAATGCTGCTGATGACCAGAACCGCGGCCTTGCTTCCCCGGCCCGGATAATGCCCCGAGAGCGCGCCGGTGACTCCGATTACCGCCAGAATGAGCATCCAGAGAGCGATGGCCGCCATTCCCGGCAAGGGAAGTCTGGACGGACTCTCCGGCGCCTGCTTTGCATTCATGTCATTCAACCCGGTCGCTCATAAGGTGTGCAGATATGCCAGCAAATCCGTCAACTGGCGGTCGTCAAGCTGATTCCCGAAGGCCGGCATCATGCCATGGCCATTCCAGATCTCCGCGGTCACCCGCTCGTCGTTCGCCGGCGCTCCGTTGTGCAGGTAGGGTCTGCGAAAGACGCCTTCCAGGCCCGGGCCGTACAAGCCCCTGGTCGAAGTGGGGTAGTGGCACTTCGCGCAGAGGCGGAGAAAGACCTGCCGCCCGGCCAGCTCCTGCGCCGTAAGCTGGCTGACCGGCTTGGAGGGCGGCAGCCGTTGGCAGCCGCAGGCGAAGGTGAGCCCGGCCAGCAGAATCGAGGCCCCCAGAGGGCTGGTTGCAGGCTTCATTGTCTCCGCTATTGTCTCCGCTCTTCGGTCTCCAGGAACCGGGTCAGGATGATCCTCGGGATGATCCAGGGAGCGCCGGCAGACCCTCCCGGCTCAGGCGGACAGGCAGGATCGATCAGTCAGGCGAACGCCCCCGCCGGCCGTCAGTCGAACTCCGCAATCGCGGCGACGATCTTGTCCATGGTTCTACGCTCCGCCACGCTGGACGCCAGCCGATTATTGCACAGGATGGAGAAGACGATGGTGCGTCCGCTGGCGGCGATCAGGTAACCGCTGAGATCGTTCGATTCGCCCATGGTGCCGGTCTTGGCGAAGACTCTGCCGCGCAGTGAAGCGGATTTGAAGCGCCCCGCCAGCGTGCCGTCTACCCCTCCAACCGGCAGAGACTCCCGGAATTGCCGTCCCCAGCTCTGGTTTGCCGCATACGCCAGCAGAGAAACGAGCGCCCGGGGCGTAACCAGATCCTGCCGCGACAATCCGCAGCCGTCGAAGAGAAGAAAGTCGCCCGGCCGCACGCCTGCGTCCACGAGAAACTGGCGCACCACCCTGGAGCCTTCCACCAGAGACCCGTCGGAGCCTTCCAATTTTCCCAGCGTCCGCAGCGCAAGTTCGGCGTGCAGATTCTGGCTGACTTTGTTGGTCAGCGTCAGATCCTCGTCGAGGGGAGGAGAAACATGGGTGGCGAGGACCGCGGCGCCTCCGGCCGGCGGCTCTACGGTTCCCATATTCACGGCGTGAAGGGCCAGCGGCTGCTCCTGTTCCTGAAGATAGGATCCTGTATCCGACGAGAAGCGATGGCGGGCGCGGGCCTGACCCGCAACGTTGACTCCGCGCGCCAGCAGCATCTCCTTCAGGGACTGCGCCGCATACTCCGCCGGATCCTCAATCGCCAGCCCGGCGTGCAGCCCCCCCTGGCTGGCCGGAATCTGACCGTAGATTCGCACCATCCGCGAGCCGGGCCGACGGTCGATTCCGGGCGCCGGCTCGGAGGCCGGCGGCCCCGTCGCGAGCTCGTTTTCCACCTCGTAATAGGCGGTTGCCGGGAACCATGCGGCCTCCGCCCGGGCGCCGACTCGAGGGCCGGGCAGGGCATTCAGGAAAACAACATTGTCGTTCACGCTCAAGGCGGAGACCGGGGCTCCGTAGTCCCACTGAAGATCGTCCCAGGCCCACCCTGTCGGATAAGGCTCGAAGACGAACCAGGTGTCGTCTCCGACAATATCGCCCTGCACGGAGTGAACGCCGCGGGCGGCAATCTGGTCCGCCATTTCCTCCAGCGCGGCCAGCGGCGATCCGGAGCTTCTGGCCCCCGAACCGTAAGGAAGCGTCACGTCGGACATGTCGGGATCGCCGGAGCCGAGTATGGCGATATCGCCATGCAGCACGCCCGAGCGGTCCAGCCGGCCCGTGGTCACCGCGCGGGTGGTGAAAGTAAGTCCTTTGGGCAGTAATGCAAAGGCGGCCGCGGTCGTCATCAGCTTGGCGTTGGAGGCCGGGGTAAAGAACCTGGCGTCGTTCCGGGTGTAGATCGAGGTTCCGTCGACGCCGGCGACGGAGATTCCCCAGTGCGCCTGCGAGACCTCCGGTCTGGAGAGCAGGGCTGCGATCGCCTTGTGCAGCGATGCGGCGCGGGCCGCGCCGGCAGCCGGGTGAAGGGAACGATGCGCCGACCCGCTCCGATATCCAAAGGCGGAGGCGGAAGCCAGAAGCATGACGAACAGGCCGGCTATCGGAATCAGCGTGGCCGGCAATCTTCTGGCTGCCCGGAAGGGAGGCATTCGCATGTCTGGGCGGAGTTTAACGCAGCTTCGCCTTTCGCTTCCACCCAGGCCGCTAACCCGGGCCACCCACGCAGGAGGCCCAGCCGCCGGGAGCGATCCGTAAAATAAGCGTCGATGCCCTTTGCGCGCCGACCGCATTGCGAATGGAAGCTCCGCACCCGAAGTCTGCTCCTGGGCCCGCGCACCCTGATCATGGGAATTCTGAATGTCACCCCGGACTCGTTTTCCGACGTGGGCCGTTTTCCGGATCGCGATGCCGCCGTGGAAGCAGCGCTATCCATGCTCGATGCGGGAGCGGCGATCGTGGATGTGGGGGGAGAATCGACGCGGCCCGGAGCGGAAGCTTCGGTTTCGGCTGCAGAGGAAATCGATCGCGTGGTTCCGGTGATCGAGGGAATCCTGCGCTGCCGCCCGGACGCAATTCTCTCCATCGACACCTACAAAAGGGAGACGGCGCAGGCCGCTTTGCGGGCGGGCGCCGAAATCGTGAACGACGTCAGCGGTTTCCTGTGGGATCCGGGCATCGCCGCAGTCTGCTCGCAGGCGGCTTGCGGGGTTGTGCTTACCCACGCCCGGGGCAGGCCGTGGGAGTGGAAGACGCAGCCCGAGCTGGATCCCGGCGCAGTTCTTCCCCTGATCACCGCCGAAATGCGGGAACGGATGCAGGCGGCCGGTGCGGCCGGCCTTCCCCGGGATGGAGTCGTGCTCGACCCCGGCTTTGGTTTCGGCAAGCGAATGGATCGTAATTTTATTCTCCTCGCCGGCCTGGAGAAGCTTCAGGTTTTGGAGCGGCCGCTTCTCGCGGGGCTCTCGCGCAAGTCTTTTTTGGGGCGGGCGCTGGCTCCGCTGAGCGCGGGGAAAGACCTGGCCGCCGCGGATCGCGGCGCAGCGTCAATCTCTGCGGCGACCGCCGCGATTCTGGCCGGCGCATCGATCGTGAGGGCCCATGACATTCGACCCACGTTGGAGGCCGCCGCCATCGCGGATGCCGTCCTCGCAGGGGTGGAGGCGCACGGGAACGGCGAATGCGGCGGCTGGAGAAGGCCGGAGGGACAAAAAGGCCGCCATCCGTCGCCGTGACCGCGGCTCCGCCCGATGAGGTCGACAGTTCGGGCTTTGGTTCGGACGTTCGCTAGTGTCCTGAGTCAGAAGTTCGCAGAACAAAGGAACTGTCATCCTGAGCGGAGTTTGGCCGGCTGTTGGGCCAAACGGAGTCGAAGGATCTGCGGTTGTTCTGCAACGAATTTCCGATTCGCCCTAGGAGCTTGTTGAAAAACAGATTTTTGGCCGAAACAAGATCCAACTCCTTGCGTAGCTCGATTGACAGGCGCACATCCTGTTGCGCCTCGCTCGGAGCTTCGGCGCGTTTTTTTTGACAAAACTTCTAGCGCCGGTCCGGGATGCGGCTGGCCTCGAAGCTGACAATCTTCCACTCGCCGGAGCGATTGTTGTAAACCCGAGTGTAGCGGTAATGGCCGCTCAGATCGCGATTTCCGCTCTTGCCCACCACATCCGCCTTGGAGGTGACCACCGCCGTATCGCCGTAAATTCGAATCTTGATGTCGCTTAAATCCAGTTGCGTAATCTGCACGGCCCCGGATCGCTCCACGCTGAGGGCGTCGGCTTTGGTCTCCAGCGTGCCGTTGGAGCTGATGCCGAGATAGTCGTCGGCCAGCAGCCGGTCGATTTCAGAAACATTGTTGGAGATCTGCGCCTGTCTCCATTCCATTTCAAGCGCCTCGATCTCCTTATGGACTCCTTCGCGGTGGGGGAAAACGGCGAAAGCCGGAGCGGGAAGCCAGGAGCAAGCGAGCAGGATCAGGATGCAGCGCCCCACTACCGGATTCCGCACACGGTGCTCGGAGGGCGCGCGCATAGGCAAGGTGGATGGTATTCCGCACCCGAATTCTGAGTCAAAGAGAAACATCCGAGCTGCGGTTTTCGCCCTTGAATGCAGGGAAGGCGCTGTCCGGATGCGCTTCGCCCACCGTTGCGCCGCCAGGGGCCGGATTCGAGGGGCATTCCCGCACCGTTCCATCCGCAGTCCGGCTGATAGGGGCGCTTGACGGACGAAAAGCCCCCTTTAGACGAGGGCCGTCAGGTTCTGTACCTCGCGGGCGCGCATGATCTGATAGAGCCCTCCAACCGCGAACTTTTGGAAATGCGGCGTCGTGCGGTGGAAATCGCAGGCCCCGCGGTCCCGGTACTGCTCATAGATGAGCACGGTGTTGGGATCGTCTTCGGCCGTGTGGGGAATATAGCTCACGCACCCCGGCTCCTGACGCGAGGCCAGCGCCAATTCGCGCAATATTTCCGCCACCTTCTCCCGGTCCTCGGGAGAGAACTGCATGCGTACGATGAAGCTAACCATAGAGGTCTTCAGATTCCTTCGCCATTACCGTTGCTCGCGCCGGTCCAGCCCTTCCAGCCCGAACTTGCGGGCCTCCAAGGCTGGAGGGCAGTTAAGGAAACCGGCCGGCAGGGGACGGGATGGCGGATCCAGGGGCGCGCAACCGCTGCAGGGCTTGCTCAAAGCCGGGCAGCACGATAGTTTGCTCGCGATCCGGACCCGTGGAGACCATGCCGATTGCCGCGCCCGACTGTTCCTCGATGAACTTCAGGTATTCGCGAGCGCGCGGCGGTAGATCGTCGAATCGGGTGATCCCCTCGGTCTTTGCATTCCAGCCCTTCAGGGTGGCGTACACCGGCTCCACCCGCTCCAGGCCGCCGGAATCGGCCGGGATCGTCTCGCATTGCCGGCCATCCAACCGGTAACCGGTGCAGACCGGAATCTCGTCCAGAGGATCGAGCACGTCGAGCTTGGTAACCACCAGCCAGGCAGTCCCGTTGATCTGGTTGGAATATCGCAAGAGCGGTAGGTCCATCCAGCCGCAGCGCCGCGGGCGTCCGGTGACCGCGCCGTATTCCTGGCCCCGCGCCCGGAGCAGATCTCCGGTTGCGTCGAAGACCTCTGTGGGGAATGGTCCTTCGCCTACGCGGGTCACGTAGGCCTTGGTGACGCCCACGACCGCGCCGATCATGGTCGGGCCCACGCCTGTGCCCGTGACCGCCCCGCCGGCGGTGGCCGACGACGAAGTGACGAAGGGGTAGGTGCCGTGGTCGATGTCGAGAAGGGTCCCCTGCGCCCCCTCGAACATTACGCTCTGTCCCTGGCCGATGGCCAGGTTCAGCAACGACGCGGTATCCGCGACGAACGGGCGGATCCGTTCAGCGGCCTCGGCGTATTCGTCAAACATCTGGACCGGATCCAGAGGATCGCTGCCGAAAAGCGCATGGGCGATTGCGTTCTTCTCCCGGCAGGCGTTTTCAATGTGGGTCTTGAGCAGGCCGCGGTTCAGCAGGTCGACGACCCGGAGACCGCTACGGTGCATCTTGTCCTCGTAGGTCGGACCGATCCCGCGGCTGGTGGTTCCGATCTTCAGCCGTCCCGGAGCGCTTTCGGAGGCCAGCTCGATCATCCGATGATAGGGCAGAATGACGTGCGCGCGGTTAGAGACGAACAGCCGGCCCTCGGCTTCGACGCCAAGATCCCGGAGTTTCCCCGCCTCCTTGAGAAAGGCCAGAGGGTCGAGCACGACTCCGTTGCCGATGACGGCGCTACAGTCGGCCCGCAGCAGGCCGCATGGCACAAGCTGGAGAATGAATTTCCTGTCCTGAAAAATGACCGTAT
>JAJYZK010000194.1 GCA_021799945.1 Acidobacteriota bacterium | reverse complement strand
GGCGTATGGAGCGGCGGAAGAGGTTGCCAGCCGCCTATGTCGTCGCCGACATAGGGGATGCCGGAGGCCGCATCGTTGAGCAGAGTGGGAACCTGGCGCCGAAACGTGTCCCAGGTGGGCGAGATATCGGAGGTCCAGACCATGTCGCCGTTGCGCTGGCTGCCGGTGTAGGCGTCCCGGGCGAGGATCAGAGCGCGCTTGCCGCGGTCGTCGGCGCGCACCCCGTCGTAGATGGCCGCCGTGTGGTACAGCGGGTAGACGTTGAAGTACTCGGTCCCAGGGCCGACGTGGAGATAGGCGCCGTCCGGCGGCAGATCGGGCTCGGTTTCGTCGGCCCAGAAATAGTCGAAGCCCTGGGATTGAATGTTGTCGCGAATCAGCGACCACCACCATTTCGCCGCGGCGGGGTTGGTGGTGTCGATATCGGAGCCGGCCTTGTCGTACGGCAGCCCGTTCACGGGTTGGCCGGGTGTCGGCTCGTCGGGCGTGGCCGGGATGCCGGAAGGGAACTGCTCGAACCAGCCACGGTTGCGGATGAGCTGGTAATACCGGGAATCGGGGGCGAAGCGCGGCCACACGGAGATCATGGTCTCGATATCCTCGGCGTGCAGCTCGCGGTTCATGGCGGCCGGGTCAGGCCATAATCTGGGGTCGAAATCGTACTGGCCCATGCGCGTGTAGTAGAACCAGTCGACGACGATGATATCCAGCGGGAGATGGCGCTGGCGATAGCCTTTGGCCACGGCCAGCACCTCGGCCTGCGAGCGATAGCGCTGCTTGCACTGGATAAATCCGTAGGCGGCCTTGGGAAGCATCGGAGTAGCGCCGGTGAGGAGCCGGTAGCCGGCATAGATCTCATTCGCCGTGGCGCCGGCGATGAGGAAGTAGCTTACCCGCCGGCCCAGGGTGGAGGTCCAGGTAGTGCGGTTGTCGAATGCCGGAGAGATGGTCGTGGACGACGGATTGTCCCAGAGCAGCCCATATCCCCGATTGGTCACCGCGAAAGGCACACACCAGGACGGCGACGCCGGGGCCAGATAATTCGCCGCGCAGACAACCGGGCGCGCGCGGTGGTCGAGATAGCCCTCCTGGTTCTGGCCAAGCCCATAGTAATGCTCGCCGTCCGGCGCATCCAAGGTGGCGCCGACGGTGTAGAGAGGCAGGTCTTTGGGCAGGATGCCGCGGGCGTTCTTCAGCGTGTCGTCCTTCTGATTGAGCTCCGCCATCTGCCAGCCTTGCATGTCCGTAAGCTGGGCGCCATCGGGCAGGGTGAAGCGGATGTTGACGCCGGCCGTCGAGCCGGAAAAGAACTTCGCCGTATCCGGAGGCTTAGCGCCGGGGGTGCGTTTGCGTGTGGGCGCCACGGTCACCGTCATGCGGTCGCTCGCATACACGTCGGAGCCTTGCGCGTTGGTGGCGTGGCGCCAGCCTTGGGCATCCGGTTGCGCAACGATGCCCGCGCCGGGAGCCGCTGCGGCTTCGGCCGCCAGGGTGCTCAGGGTCACGCGGACAATATTGGGCGCGTATGGCTCGACCGCGATGACCTGATTCTCGCGCTCGATCGCCGGATAGGGCTGGGCCGGCTGCGCCAGTACGGCGGTTGCGGTCAACAGCGACAGCAGAGTAAAGGTGCGGCCGAGCGCACCCGGTACAGGGAGCCAGCGGATCATGGTCGGCCTCGTTTGGCGAAACGGGGAAAACGGCGCCGGAAAAGGCAACTCCACCATACATCAGTGGGCCGCCGGACCGTGCCCGGGCAGGCCGTCGTTAGTTGCCTGCGCAAGCAAGGACTTCCGGGCGCCAGCGCATCGGCGCGCAGCCGGCTCCTGCTTCGATGGCCAATCAGGCGGCAGTCCCTCACAGGATCAGCGCCGCCTCGCATTCCGGCTCGTCCACGATTTCGCCGATTCGCCTTTGCCCCGCGGCCAGAATCGCCAGGCCGGCCATGGCGGTGGAGGCCAGCAGCAGAAACACGGCATGCGCGCCAAGCATTCCGATGCCCACGGAGATCAAAGCCCCGGCGCCGTTTTGCAGGAACCCGAACAAGGCCGAGGCCCGTCCCGCGTTGCGCGAAAAGCGAGCCAGAGCCAAAGCCGCCGCGTTCGGAAAGGTCAGGCCGATGCAGGAGAGAAAGGCGAAAAACAGAACCAGAACGCTCTTCAATCCAGCGATTCCGCTGTAGATGGCGGCCAGAAAACATATTCCGATGAGAACCTGCAGGGAGAGAGCAGTGAGGAAGATTTGTCTGCTGCCGAACCGGCGCAGCAGAAATACGTTGGCCTGGCTACCGCCAATGAAACCCATGACCAGCACGGCGAAAACTAGGCCGAAGGCTCTAGCTCCCAGATGAAAGCCATCCATGAAGATGATCGGCGAGCCGGCGACGAAGGCGAACAGCCCGGCGAAGGAGAAGGCGCCGGCCAGAGTGTAGGTAAGGAACTGGGGGTCTTTCGCAATGTCGCGGAATTCGGCAAGAATCGGGGCGGGGCGCAGGGAAACTCCGCGGTCCGGGGCATGGCCTTCCGGCAGCAGGAGGAACACCAAGGCCAGGACCAGGAAAGCGATCGCCGCCAGCAACCCGAAGATCCACGGCCAGCCCAGCGCGCCCATCACGGCGCTCCCGATGGTCGGCGCCAGCAGCGGGGATGTGCCGATCATCAGGAACAGCAGGGAAAAGATCTTCGCGCTTTCCTTCACCTGGAAAAAATCATGCACCATGGCGATGGCCGCGACCTGGGCCACGCAGCCGCCGAGCGCCTCCAAAAACCGGAAGGCCGCAAACGATCGCAGATTGGGGGCGAGGGCGCAGCCGATGGAAAAAACAATATAGACCGCGAGGCCGAAATAAAGCGGTCTCTTGCGGCCGAAGCGGTCCAGCAGGGGCCCGTAGAGCACCTGCCCCAGGGCGAAGCCGATGAAATAGGTCGAAAGAGAGAGAGAGATTTGCGGGGTGGTGGTTCGATACCCCGCGGCGATGGCCGAAAACGCCGGCAAATACATGTCTACGGCGAAGGGAGTAATGATGCACAGGGTCCCGAGAAGCGGCAGGATCCGCTTTTGCCGGGATTTGAGGGGGGGATTCCACACTAATTCCATTTTCTCCGGGAGAAGCGCAAAAGTATGCAGTGGATGACCTCATCATAGCGGGTTCGGCGTGGGTTCAGCAGGCCCAACGCTCGCGATGGCCGCCGCCGGCGGCCATCGAATGGGCCGCAAGCCGGCCGCCGGGAGCACCCGGAAGAAAAAAGGCCGCGCGGCTGAGGATTCACATCGTAGAATGGCGGGGAATGCACTTGCCCAGATTCTTTCGAGCCTCAGTATTTCTCGCCGCCGCGGCGCTAGCGTCCGCGGTGCTGTTCGCGCAGACCGAAAGCGCCGTCGCACATTCGAAGTTTGTAGGGAGCTATATTTCTTCGATGAGCAACGACGCAACGGAGATGAGCGTCAGTCTTGGCGCGGATGGAACTGCGACCGTCACCGAGGATTTCGGCAAAGGACCGCAGACCTTGTTTGGCCATTGGACAGAGTCGGGAGCGTTGGCGAAGGTGACTTTTTCGAGTGACAACAGTGGCCCCGCGGCGCCGCCGATGTCCTTTCAACTGGCTCATGACGGACTGGAAGCCGTTACCTGGGATCACGCGCTATGGGGAAAAAGAACTCCCCCGCCGATGAAAAAAGACAGCAAGGTCAAGAGCCGCCACTGGACCGGCATGAACCCTTGACAATCCCTCCGGCGAATATGGGACATGGATTTTCGGGGAGAGCCGGGGAAAGCTGGAGAATGCCGCGACTCACCGTCTGCGGACTCCCCGTCTAGGGCGGCCATTGGCCCCTTGATTGGCGGCTGAGCGGAATCCCGCTCCCGCAGGTTGGCGGCTTGCCGCAGGAGGCTTGACCCTCCCGCTTGCGGAATATCGAGCCGGCGGCAGAGACGTAGCGGACCGCTTCGCTGGCTGCGCGCCGCATTCAATCTTGGCGCAGGGAAAATCGCTGTCGGGATCTCAGATGTGCTCGGGGGCTTTTTCCGCGGCCCGCACGCCCCGCGCGCGATCGATGGGAACCAACTCGCCGTTGCGGATGAGGTAATACCCGTCTCTCCAACGAATGCTGTTCCGGGTAAAGCTGACCAGCCAGACGCACAGCGACATCAGATCCCAGACGGGAATCAGCGGAATCTTTCTGTGCGTGTCGGGCTGGCTGAGACCCCAGCCGCCGATGGTCATCAGCATGGCCACGCGAAAGGCGAAATATGCGCCCAGAAAGCCGAGGGTCACGCCCCAGGAAGGCTGCATGGCGACCGCGAGGAGAGCCCACGGCAGCCCGAGAGTGAAGATCAGCCCCAGATGCCCCCAGGAGCGGAAATTGCGCATCACGACGGTCCAGCGCAGGCGCTTCAAAAAAAGATCGTGCAGCGAATGGAAGTCGGAAACGGTCTCCACCGCATAGCTCAGCAGCGCAACGCGATAGCCCTGCTCGGCGATCAGCCGGCCAACCAGGAGATCGTCGGCCGGCCGGTTCTCCATTACCTGGTACCCGCCAAAGGAAGCCAGGTGCTTCCGCGTAGTCGCAATGCTGGGTCCGAGAGCGAACTTCACCCCGTCCAACTGCCGGGCGACGAGAAGCCCCGCATAGAAATCCGAAAGCATGCCTACGGATTGAAGACGCTGGACAAAACGCTTCTCCTCCGCGGGAACCGGCACATAGAAACAGGTTGCGGCGCCGGTTCCGGGATCTTCTAGGGGCGCGGTCATGGTTCGCAGATAGTCGGGCCGCACCCTGACGTCGCTGTCGTTAATCACCAGCGTCTCGTATTTCGCTTCCGCGGTCAGACGCACCAGCTTCGCCACTTTGTCGTTGACGGCCGTCCTCCCGGAGCCGATCAGCACGCGAATCCGGCGCTGGGGAAAGTCGCGCATCACCCGCTGAATCGTCGGCAGAGCCGGATCGGAGGTATCGCCGACGCAGTAGACAATCTCATACTCCGGATAATCCAGACGGCAAAAGCTGGCGAAGTTTTCGTAGGCGTCCGGATCCAGACCGCGAATCGGTTTCAGAATGCTGACAGGAGGGGAAAAATCGCCGCGGAAATCCGGTTTTCCCGGAAGCAGCGGCGCCGAACGCCGGAAGAAGCGCCATGCGCTGTAAAGGACGATGGCGTAATAGATACAGGCGATCGCCGCCATCCCCCACACCGCGAATTGAAGACCCTTCAGTATCATCCAAGTCTAGTATTGCATGCAGTTCCGGCAGGGACTGCGCGGGCCGCCGCGGACTATTGTCCGGTCGGAAGGCCGTTGTCCGCAAGGGTTTTTCGCCGGGTCATGCGGTCTTCCGGCGCGGTCTTCCCGGCCGCCCACCATGCTACCGCGTAATGGAAGGTCCGAATGAGCGACGATTCGTGTCCTGCGGACGAATCCATGGCGAATATAACCCTGCCCGTCGGCCATTGTTTCCACCTTCGCTCAGGCTGACGGCCCGAAATCCCTCTGCCGGTCGAATTTCGCCCGGGGAGCCCGAAGAGCTGCGCCCGATCCGGGTCCGCAGGCATCCAATCTCTTGGATTCCGCCTGACGGGAGGTCTGTTCGCATCGTTTTTATCGGATTGTAGCGGGCCGCCAATCGAAACTCATTACCGTTTGAATACGCGGCCAGAAAGTCGTAGAAATTCACCGGCGGAAACGCCGATATTCGTAAGCAAGCGGCAAACGGGAGCGGCAGACGCCAAGGAATGGGCGCGATGAACAGGGTGATAAGAATCGACGACGGCGCTCCGGGATCCAGCGGCCCGGAACACAGACTGGACGCGCAACCTCAAAAGGGCCGGGTCCGGAGGCGGGGCCGCGGCCTGCTGTGGACCGTCGTTGGATTGCAAACCCTGGCCGGGGTCCTGGTGCTCTATCTCCTTCTGCTGTAAGGGCCGGGCGGGGCTTTCGACCGCCGGCAAATCCGTTTGACAACACGCTCGCGAACAAGCTCGTGAAGGATGTTGGCGGATCGCCTCAACGCCCTCGGCCGCCACGCGGAAGCCTCCGGCGCTCGATCCTCCGTTCCAGCGCCTGCGCCCTTTGCCGCCCAATCCCTCACCTCGCCCTGTAAATGGAGCGCCACCGGGATCCGGAGCCGGCAGAGCCCGGCCGCCCACCTGTCCGGATTTCGGCCGGCGATTTCTGGCAATGTCGCTCTCACCTGCGAGAAGATGTTGGTTGCCGTTCGTTGAATCTTCGTTGAATAATCTTCGTTGAATCATGGACCGAAACGGGGATTCATGGATCGAAACGGGGCTGACCCCTCCTCCGGCCTTTCTCGGCAGGGC
>JAJYZK010000193.1 GCA_021799945.1 Acidobacteriota bacterium | reverse complement strand
CATCTCCATCCCGTGAGCCGTCCGGTCGAGAAAGGCGGTCTTCTCGCGCGCTTCGCGGCTCAGGAATTGCGCCAGTCCGTAGCCCAGCAGGCTGGATCCCTCCCCGGAGGCGGATTCGGCGAGCAGAATCACCCGGCCATCCTGCTCGGAGCCCCGCAGCGACTGATAGAGCTTGGCGAATTCCCGTAAGTTTTCCCTTACAAACGCATCCGCAAAGTCCGCTGGATCCAGATCTTCGCGGCACACGGGAAAGGCGCCGGCAACCGGCGCTCCCACGCCCATCTCGGCGGCGGATACGTCGGCGATTGCCCCATCCAGCCGAATGCAGGCGAGAAGCACCGCAAAGCTGCCGAGGACCAGAAGTCCCGCGCCCGCCGCGAACACCAGCTTCTTCTTCGGACTGGCCGGACGCCAGTTCCAGGTGGGCGCGTCGATCAGGGAAACGTCGGTAATGGCATCCTGGTTGGTCAGCGTCTTGAGCCGGGCGTTTACGTAGGCCTGCGCGATCTGCTCGGATTGCTCCTTGGCCAGCGCAACCTGCAACTTCAGAGCATCGAATCCCTGGAGATTCCTGGCGTAGCGCTTCAGCTCGGCGTCGACCCCGGTCATATCCGACCGCACCCGCCGCACCCGCGCCTCATCTCCGCGCTGCTCCTGCGTTACGTCGATGGCGTCGGCCTCCGCCAGTTCGGAGGCCCTGCTCCTGCGCTGTTCGGTTTGGTCCAGCACCTGCGCCGGCTGCTGCCCCAGCAGGCTGCGCAGTTCGTTCAACTTCGACTGCTCTTCCTGGTAGGCGCGGCTTCCCTCGGGATGGCGATTCAGCAGTTCGCGCTGCTCCAGCATCGCGTCGTTGAGCTTTGCGTCCAGATCCTCGCGCTCCCGGTTGCGCACCTCGGTGGTGCTATACCGCTCATACCGCTGCAAGGATCGGTTGATGGATTTCAGCGTGGCCAGCCGCGCGACGGCCGAGGCGCGATCTGCCTGCGCATCGTCCAGCGCCTGCTGCAGCTTATCCCGCTGCTCCATCAGCGAATTCACCTGGGTGTCGTCGCTGTACACTCCATACCGGTTCATGTAGGCGGTATACGCCGCCAGACGTTCGCGGTATTGGCTCATGGAGGTTTCGTACTGGGATTTCAGCAGATTCTCATCGGCGGCGCTCTGAAATACGGCGATGTGGTGATCGAGATACGCCGCAATAATCAGCCGGAGAATCGTCTGCGCCACCTGCGGATTCCGGTACCGGAAGCTGACGTCCAGCGCGTCGGAATCGAAGACCGGGCTCACCTTCAAATCCTTCGACAGCTCGCGGACAACATCTCCCCGCTTCTCGTCGTCCGTTCGCTTCTTCCCGAAAACTGCATCCAGCAGCAGGTAAGCTTCATGAAGCGACCGCAGCAGCAGCGTCGATTCCGGAGCTTCGCCCCGGATGAATCGCGACGCTTCGGCCAGGCTCGCGGGCGACACGGAGCGGGGAATGCCGGGCGCCGGCTCCCCCAGCAGCCAGCGCGCCGTCGTCTCCAGCACTGCGTGGCTTTCCAGAATCTGCTGCTCGTCGTGGGTCTGCTCCTCGCGCTGGAGCACCTGAAGGTTCCTATCGTTCAGAAACTCGGTCTTTCCCTCCGACTCCGACCCGAGCGACACCAGAACCTTGGCGGTCGAGTCGTAGAGCTTCCGAGTCTGCGTGTAGAAGATGAGAACCGCAACGATCGCTCCCACCCAAAAGAATAGAAGCGCGCGCGAATAACGAAATACCGAATTCAGTAAGTCCCTGAGGGTATATTCCACAGCGCCCTTGCCGCCGAATCATCCTGGATACAATGTTTCGGCTATATCGCCCCACCGATTGGCTGGATACTCAAATGACCGCAGCCCGAACGATCCGAACAATCCAAACCGTCCCGCTCGCTCCGGAAATCTAGTGCCCCGAGTCAGAAGTTCGCAGAACAAAGGAACTGTCATCCTGAGCGGAGTTTGGCCGGCTTTTAGGCCAAACGGAGTCGAAGGATCTGTGGCCGTTCTTGAGCGAATTTCCGATTCGCCACACGAGATCAGCTCCTTCTTAATCCCTTCCCTGGCCTCATTTCACCGTGGCCGCGCTCGGCAGCGTCGAAGGATAACCCGGCGTATACAGCACATCCACTCCGGCCGTCGGCGTCACCGGCAAAAGCTGCCGCGCATAGAGGTCCATGAAGTCGTCGGCCTTCACAATCCCCTTCCGCGGAACGAAGAGAATGTCCCCCGGCGCGGCCTGGACGTTGCCGCCATTGCCGTCGGGCAAGGAGGCATTCAGCTTGTAGACCCTGTATTTGCCGTCCTCCGAACCGCGAATGAGAAACACGGATTTCACGCTGGCGTTCTTCTGGCTTACCTGGCTCAGGGCCAGAACCATGGCCACCGTCATCGCGCCGTGAATTTCTTTCGCTCCGGGCGACATCACCTCGCCGGTCACAAACACCGAGCTACTTGCCGCCGACTCCACATCCACCGTAATCGAAGGTTTCGTGAATTCGCGGGAGTACATCTCTGTCAGCTCCTGCTGCAACTCCTCGGGCGTTTTCCCGGCCGCCTCAATCCCCTGAAAAAGGTCGAGCGAAATCTTGCCGTCCTCCCGGACTCTGACCGTCTTGTCCAGTTTCGGGGTGTAATAAAACCGGACATTCAGTACATCGCCGGGCGCGATAGTCACCGCTTTGCCGATTCGGTTTGCCTGGAAGAACTCCGGCGGCGGCGAGGGATACTTTCGCGCCGCCAGCGCGGGGACTGCGCCAATACAGAGCGCGCATAGCGCGGCGAGGAAGCCGCGGCCGATTCGGCGGAGCCCGGAGGCCGTGAGCGGATCGATGCCTGCGGGCGCGGCAGAGACGGAGAGGAGCAACGCGCGCATTCTCCTCATCGGCAGCCCACTCGCGGCAGAGAGATTTGGTCGATTGGCGACACGTTGACTGGCGACACATTGATTGGCGATGCGTTGATTGGCGATTCCTGGCAACATGCAATTCCCGCCGATCTAGTCCTGCGCCGCAACCGGCCTGCGGCGCACGTGGCTTTATCCCGCGTATGGCTTGCCGAGACTCCGGTTTCCGGTCCGGCATCCCGCCCGCTCGCTACCTTGTCACCGGACTTTGTTGCGGCCAGTGTAGCTCCCGGATCGGAGCGATCTGACGTCGCGAACGGCGCCCCTAACCTTGAGCAGACACATCCGCAAGTGATATTCGCCCGAGCGGAGTTTCAAAAATTTACAGCGCTCCGGAAACCGCTCGGAGCGCCCCCAACCTCAACAAATCAATGGCGAATGCGATCAACCGCCATTGAGCGCCGCGGATCTTTCTCGGCGCGGCGCCATCCTCGAAACATCATCGGCGCGCCAAGCCCCTGAGAATCGGCCGCGGTTCCTCCCGCGCCCGGAGCCAAACATCGCCGAAGATCGAGGCTACGGTCGGTGAGGGAGTCGATCCCGCTCTTTTGAACGCAGCTTGCGCGATCTGAATCGAAGTGCGCTGTAGAACATGGCGCCCCCTTTCGTTTTGGGGGCCTTTTGCTTACGCCAACCAGCTTAATCACAGCGATCCTCTGCCGAATATAGTGAAAGTGCTGTTTGTATTCAATGGGTTACCGGAGAGAGTACCCAATTTGTCATCGAAACAGTACCCAATGTGTCATAGGGAAGGTCACAGCATCTTGCATGCCGCTGTGTCACGGCGACACGTTGCTTGGAGCGTAATCGCGGAGATCGATCTTGCGGTATCCGCATTCCGGCGGAGGAATGCGAACTCGAACGCGAACTTCGGGCGCGGCTGCCTCGTGGCGCCGATCCGCGGCGCTCAGCCTCCGGCGGCGCTGCGAAAGCGCGACGCGCCTGGCCCTCGCCATGCGGCGCCGAAGGCTCTCGACAGGGACAGCGCGGCGACAGAGAGAAGGGTCGCCGCCCAGCCGGCAATCTGATCGGCGGGCCAGCGATAGGCGATGTCGATGCGGGAAGGGCCGGCGGCGATGGGCAGCGCGATCAACCCGTCCTTGCGAGGCGCCCGCTCGGCGGCGGGCCTCCCGTTGATCGTCACCCTCCACACCGGATAGTCGCGCAGGTTGAGAATCAGAAATTCCGCAGCCGGAGCGGAGACCGCAACATGCAGCCGCCGGGCCAGGAGCACGGAATAGCCGCCGGGATTGCCGCTCCCCTCACCCGGCGCCGCCGCCCCCGGATTCGGCGCCAGCCAATAGGCCGGGTTGTTGCGCCCCAGCGCGGCCGGATCGGAGCCGATCGGGTTGTAATCGTCGTAGGCGTCGCGCAGGCTGCCCGTATAGAAACCCTCCGCCAGCTCCCTGCCGGTCTGGCCGGGATGGCAGAACTGGCGAAACCACCGGTCTCCGGCCATCGTGAAGGCCAGGACTCCGGCCAGGACTCCGGCCAGCGCGAGAAAGGCCGGCGCGCTGCTCTGCCTGCCGGGCAGCGCGAGGGCCAGCAGAGCCGCGGCGCAGGCCCCCAGGATGGCGCAGATTCGCCAGGGAAACTGTAGATAGACGAGCCATGGGATGTGGCGCCAAAACGGAGCGCTCGGCGAAGTCAGCAGAAAACCGGCCATGGCGGCCAGCAGGGCGAGGCATGCGATCGATCGGCCGCGATCGCCATTCCTGTGGCCGCGCAGGGTCTCGGCGCCGGCGGCGGCGGCGAAAATGCCGACGCACCCCAGCAGGGCGAGGGCGCAGAAGGAAACAGTGCGCAGAATCGCGACGTGGGAGGCCGTTCCCTCGCGGCCGAAGAGAAAATTGTCCTGGTAGCGCACTCCGGCCAGGAACGGCATGCGGATATGCACCCAGCGCTGCTCATAGGTTGCAGGCGCCAGGTAAAACCCGGCCAGGCCGAGTCCCAGCAAGGCGCCCGCGGCGATGGCGGCCGCCTCCTCGAGCAGGCTCCGCGCGCTTCTCGCCGACCGCCAGCCCCAGGCCAGCCGCCCCGCCGCCACAAGCGCCAGCGCATAGCAGCCCATCGCCGCCGCCGGCGCGCTCGTCAGCCACAGCAGGGCGACGGAAACGGCGATGCCGCTCACCCGAGGCCGGGAGCGCAGCACGGCCAGCAGAACAAGAGGGATCCAGGCCGCGGCCAGCAGCTCGGCATAGGCCGCCCGTTCGTACAGCACGAACAGCATGTAGGGATTGACCATGAAAAAGGCCGCCGCGGCCACGGAGTTTCCCGGCGTGGCCCATAGCCGGGCAAGCCGGTACATGGTAAAACCGCAGGCCGTCAAGGTGAGCCAAAGAAAGACCGCCGGAACGGCGGCCCAGGGCAGCAGAACCTCGAGCAGCGCGCCCAGAGTCCAGGAGAGCGGCGGATAAAAAATGAATCGTGGTTCGCCCGAGTTCCAGGCCGCGGTAAAGTCCCAATGCGGAATCGGGACGCCCTGCCTCCATTGCGATGCCACCTCCAGCCAGCTTCGCAGATGGAACGCGAGGTCGTGGCCGCAGGAGATTCCCTTCGCAAGCGAAGGCAGAACGGCGAGTAGCGCCGCGAGCGGAATGAAGAGCAAGGGACCACGGCCCCGCATGTTCGCTATCCTACGCGCCGGCGCGCCGGTTCAACCAGGGCTCGGACCCCCGCGCGGCCATGGTTCTACCTGGCCGCCGCGAATGCGTAGAGCGAGTCCCCCGCGCCCACCACCACATATTGCCGGCCGTCCAGTTCGTAGGCGATGGCCCCGTTCGCCTGGTTGGCGCCCAGCGCCGTATGCCACAGGGTCTTGCCGGTCGCGGCGTCGAGAGCCATAAAATGCGCCGAGCTGTCGCCGGTAAACAGCACATTCCCCGCCGTGGTCAGAATGCCGGCCCCCATGCCGCCGACATCGTGCGTCCAACGCGGCTTTCCCGTTTTGTAATCGATCGCCTTCACTTCTCCCGGAAAGTTCAGATAGTCGTCGCGGCCGCCGAAGCCCTCCGCTTTGCCCTCCGCGGTCAGGTAGAAGATGCTGTAACTCTGCGAGGCGACCACGTAGAACAGGCCGAGCGCCGGGTCGAAGCTGGGGGCGAACCAGTTGGACGCGCCGCTGGAGCTCGGAGAAACCAGCGTGCCGTTGCGGGCCGGCTCCTTTGCCGGGTTGGGAATCGGTTGGCCTTTGGCGTTGATCCCCAGGCTCCAGTTGCTGTGAATGAACGGCGCGGTCAGAAGATGTTCGCCGGTCACCCGGTCGAGTACGAAGAAGTATCCGTTCCGGCTGGCCTGGGCCACCATCTTGCGCTGTTTTCCCTGGAATGCTCCATCGAATAAGACCGGCGTCTGCGTGGCGTCCCAGTCATGCGTGTCGTGCGGAGAAACCTGGTAACCCCAAACCATCTTCCCCGTATCCACGTTCAGGGCCACGATCGAACAGGT
>JAJYZK010000192.1 GCA_021799945.1 Acidobacteriota bacterium | reverse complement strand
GGAGGACGCGATCACGCCCCTGCGCGCCTTGCCTTCCCTGCATATTTTGCCGGCCGGGCCGATCGCTCCCATGCCGGCGGAGCTGCTCGGCTCGCAGCAGATGAAACAGCTGATCGGCGATCTTCGCTCGGACTACGACTTCATCCTGATCGATACCCCGCCGGTGCTCACGGTCACCGACGCCACGGTCCTGGTGGGCTCCAGCGACGGCGTCGTGATGGTTCTGCGCTACGGCCAGGCCTCCAGAAATGTTGTGGCCCGGGCCAGCGAGATTCTGCTCCGCTCCGGAGCGCAACTGCTCGGCGTGGTCTTGAATGAGGTGGACCTGCAATCCTCCGACTACGCCGAATACTACGGCCGCGCCTACAACGACTATTACAGTTCCCGCGCGGACATTGAAGATTGAACATTGAAGAAGGCGGGCCGAGCCGGCTTTCACCCCGGCCGGGCGCGTGGGAAGCGCCTTCCACGCCGGAGCAACCCTTGAAGGCAATCGTCTCCACCGGCTTCGGCAAACTGTATTTTCATGAGACCGCCAGGGCGCTGGCCTCCTCCGGAGTAGAGGTGAATTTTCTTGCCGGCTGGCTGCCTCGCCCCGGCCAGGCGGCGATCGTCGATTTTCTGGGCGCCGCGATCGGCGAAAAACACCTGGCCCGGCGATTGGAGTCCCGCCGTCTCGACGCGCCCGGAACGGCCGTGACCTCTATCGCCTGGCCGGAAGTCGCCGGAACCCTCCTGGGCCTGGCCAGCCGCTTGCGGCTCCTTCCCCGGGATCTTGCCTTCGGCTGGCAGTTTCGGGTCGCCGCGCTGGGCAGCCGGAAATATTTGAAAGACGCAGACGCCCTGCTGGTGCGCAGCGGGGCCGGCCAAAGCGGGGCGATCCAACGCGCCCGGCGCAATGGACTGGGAGTGGTTACCGACCAGTCGCTGGCCCATCCCGCGTTCATTCACGAAGTCCTGCGGGAGGAGTTCCTGCGCTTCGGCCTCGACGCCGGCTACGATCCTGCAACGGATATCTGGAAGCTGGTTCTACGCGACTGCGACCAGGCCGATCTGCTGCTGGTGAATTCCGACTTCGTCAAGCAAACCTTTCTGCAATACGGATATCCCGAGGAGAAGATCCGCGTCGCCTATCTGGGCGTGCGGGAAAACTTCTTCGATCTGAAAAAAGATTACGAAGTTCGCGGGCCAGTGAAGATCCTGTTCACCGGCAACTTCGATCTGCGGAAAGGCTCGCGGATTCTTATGGAGGCGGTCCGTCTCTGCCGTCGGCGGGGCCTCGACCTCCGTGTCGAATTGATCGGCAATCTTAGCAACGGCGCGCCCTGCGTGCAGCCCGGCGATGCGAGCTTTTTTACCCATACGCCCTTCATTCCGCCATCCGAGCTGGCGCCGGCGATGGAGCGCGCCGATCTCTTCGTCTTCCCGACCTTTGCCGAGGGCTCGTCGCGGTCGGCGATGGAGGCGGCGGCGGCGGGTCTGCCCATCGTCACCACGAAGAACTGCGGACTGCCCTTGGAACACGAGAAGAGCGCGCTGTATGTCTCCGTAGGCGAAGTCGAAGCCCTGGCGGAGGCGATCGCACGCGCCTCCGGCGACCGCGCGCTCCGCGAATCCCTGGGTAGGAACGCCATGCGAACGGTGACCGAAAATCATACCTGGAGACATTACGGAGAAACGGTGAAGACCACGCTGGAAGAAGCGGCGGCCATGCGCCGAAGCCGCTGAGAGTTCAGATACCCGGATGCCCGGCCATCTCCGCTTCGCGGAGCCAATCGGAATTTTGGAGCTTGCGCTCCCACTCCCACGCCGAACTCACAATCTCCCGCAGCCCGTAGCGCGCCTCCCAGCCCAAGACTTTTCGGCTCAGGGATGGATCCGCGATCAGTGCCGGCGGATCGCCCGGCCGCGCCTCGGCCAACTCGTGCGGGACTTCTCGGCCGGAAACCGACTTCACCATGGCCAGCACTTCGGCCACCGAGGCGCCCTGCCCTGTGCCCAGGTTCAGGGTCGTGGAGGGGCCCCCGGCTTGCAGATATTCCAGAGCCAGAACATGCGCGGAGGCCAGATCGGCGACGTGCACGAAGTCGCGGATGCAGGAGCCGTCCGGCGTGTTCAGGCGGGACCCGAAGACCCGCAGCGGAGGGGCCGCGCCCAGCGCCGCCTTCAGCGCGAGCGGAATCAAATGCGTTTCCGGACGATGAATCTCGCCAATCGATCCGTCGGGATGAGCGCCGGCGGCATTGAAGTAACGCAGGGCCGCATACCGGAGACCGTAGGCGCCGGCATAGGCGGCCAAAACCTGCTCGAGAAAGAGCTTGGTGGCGCCGTAAGGGTTGATCGGCTCGCGCGGACTGCTCTCGCGAATGGGAAGCTCCGCCGGAACGCCGTAGACGGCGCAGGTGGAGGAAAGGACAAAGATCCGCACCCGGCTGGCCAGCACCGCGTCCAGCAGCTTGATTGCGCACTCGACGTTGTTGCGGATGTACTTGCGCGGTTCGGCCACGGACTCGCCCACGTAGGCCAATGCGGCAAAGTGCAGTACGGCGTCCACGCCTTCCAGCAGCGGCGCCAGCTTGCGCTCGTCCGCGATATCCCCCTCCACCAGCGTAAAGCCGGTGGAGAGCCGGCGATGCCCGGTGCTCAGGTTGTCGAGAATGATGGGCTCGTGCCCCGCTCGATGGAGCGCCCGCACGGCATGGGAGCCGACGTAGCCGCTTCCGCCCGTCACTAATACGCGCATGGGAGACCTGGCTGAAACCCTTCCGATTCCTCACAGTATACAAATGGCGGAGCGGACGCCGGTTTACTTTGGTGGGGCGGCAGGGCGATATGCAGGCCGCGCCCAGCCGCAAGAACGATAGGATGTGTACATCGGATCTCCAGCCGCGGTTCTGCGCGCGCGGCCGCCCGGAAAGACTCATGCCCGCGGTCATCCCTCCCCCCGATCCTCTAGCCGGAACGTTGCCCCACATGACCGCGGGGAAGATCAAGCGCAGGCTCATCGCCGGCTTCGGCGCAAACACCTTCAGCAGGCTGGCCACCACGTTGACCCAGATCCTTTCCGTCCCGGTCTTTCTCTCGCATTGGGGAGGCCGGCTGTACGGCGAATGGATCATCCTGAACACCATTCCTACCTATGTCGGCCTGAGCGATGTAGGCTTTGGCAGCGTAGCCGGCAATGAGATGACCATGCTGGCCTCGGCGGACCGGTTGGACGAGGCGCTGACCGTCTTCCAGAGCGTATGGGTGCTCACCACCGCGGTCTCCGCGCTGGTGGGCGCTGCTTTGCTGGGCGCCATCTGGTTTTTGCCTCTCAACTCCTGGCTCAATTTGAGCGCGCTGAGCGTTCGCGACGTGCGCCTGATTATGCTTCTGTTGTCGCTGGCCATTCTGCTGGGCATGCAGGAGAACCTCTTCCAGCAGGCCTTCCGCTGCGTCGGCAAATACCCCATGGGAACCTTGGCCAAGAGTCTGGTGGTGCTGGCCGCCTTCGCCGGCACGATGGTTGGGGTGCTGCTGGGAATGAGCCCACTGGGCGTGACGATCGTGTATGTCACGGCGAATGTTTTCGGCGTCCTGGCTCTCTGGCTCCTGCTCCGGCGGCAGGTTCCCTGGATTCGCTTCGGAGTGCGCAGGGCGGAGATGGCCTCGATTCGCAGGCTGGCCAGCCCGGCATTCTCCTTCATGAGCTTTATCGTCGTGAATTCGCTCAACCTCCAGGGCATTCTGGTGATTATCGGCCATGTCATGGGCCCCATCGCGGTGGTCACCTTCTCTACGGCGCGCACCATCTCCCGCAGCGCGGCCCAGGGCATGCTGCTGATCAATAACTCCGTCTGGCCGGAGATGTCGGCCGCATTCGGCGTGGGAGATATCGGCTTGGCGAGGCGGCTGCACCGCCGCTGCTGCCAGCTTTCTCTGCTGCTCTGCCTGGGCATCACGGGCCTGGCCGCCCTCTTCGGAAACTGGATCTGGCGGGTGTGGACGATCCGGGAGGTCCCGACGGATCGGGTTCTGCTCTTCATCATGCTGGCCCAGATGATTCTCTCCGCCTTCTGGTTCACCAGTTCGGTGGTCCCGATCTCAGTGAACAAGCACCAGCGCATCGCCAAGGCCATGCTGGGCGCCAGCGTGGCTGCGCTGGTTCTGGCCTGGCTGCTGATGGCGCATACCCGCGCCGGACTGCGTGGAGCCGCGCTGGCCCTCACCTTCGCGGATCTCGCCACGGCATGGTACGTTGTGCACGACAGCCTGAAGCTGGTACAGGATAATCTGGGCGATTTCACCCGTAGCTTGTTCGATATTTCTGCGCTCCGCCGCCTGTGGGCGAAGCCGGGACTGCCGACCGCGAGTTGAAGGCTCGAAGCGGGATTTCGCTCCACCTGCTGTCGGCTACGACCGCAGCCTGATTCTTTCCAGCAGCGCCTCCGGAGCCGGCTTCCTCGGCGAAGTTCGCGCCTCAGAGCAGCAGGCCAACCGCTTCGACGAGAGAAGAGACGACAGCGCCGGCCAGTCGCGCGGCCTCCACCGATCCGGGTTTGTTGCGTTCGGCCGGACCCTCGACGAAGACCGTTTTCATGCCCAGTCTCCTTCCCGCTTCGATGTCGGGAAGCGAGTCGCCAATCATCACGCTGTTGCCCGGATTCGCGGCCGGAAAGTCACGAAACGCGCGCTCGAAGAGCCCCGTTTCGGGTTTGCGGCAGCGGCACTGCCCCCGATCGTGCGGACAATGGTAGATGCCGTCCAGTCTCGCGCCGCGTTGCTCCAGATGCGCTCGCATCCGAGAATGGATTTCCGCCAGGCCCTCTTCGCTGAGCAGGCCGAGGGCGATCGCCCGCTGGTTGGTCGCCAACAACACGGTGAGCCCGGCTTGATTGAGCGCGGCGATGGCCTCCGCCGCGCCCGGCAACCACTCCCATCGATCCCAGGAGGTGATGTAGTCGCCCTCGGGAGGCTTGCGGTTGACGACCCCATCCCGGTCCAGGAAGACGAATCGCAGCTCCCCTCGATCCCCCTCCCGCTCCCAAAGTCCGCGAATCCTGCGTGTTTCCATCATGTTTCCATCATGGTGAGACGCTATAATCTGCTTGCCTTGACGAACTCCAGTCTACCGTCGCCGGGCCTCGGGCCGCTCTCGGTCCGCCATAGAGGGCCCGGTCAAAAAGCAGATCAAGCCCATGTTTGAAAGCTTCCATGAAGTTATGCGGCTCGTCGAGAGCGGCTGGGAGCGCGCCCACGTTCTGGTGATCGGCGACGCCATGCTGGATAAGTACGTCTGGGGGGAAGTGGAGCGGATCTCGCCCGAGGCTCCCGTTCCCGTGGTGCGAGCGGCGCATCGTTCCCAGCAACCGGGCGGGGCCGGCAATGTGGCAATGAACCTGGCCGGCCTGGGAGCGGGAGTTACGCTGCTGGGCCGGCGGGGCGACGATGAGGATGGCGAGTCCCTGGAGCGCCTGCTGACCCGGGCCGGAGTGCGGTGCCGGCTTGTTCCCTCCAGCGCCGCTCCCACCATTTCAAAGTTGCGCATTCTGGGCGGCAATCAACAGATGCTGCGCCTGGATACGGAGACCGTCGCGCCGCGCGATGCCGATGCCGACGCCCGGCTGCTCCGGGACGCCGCTGAGGCTCTTGCTACAGCCGGCGCGGCCATCCTTTCGGATTATTCCAAGGGCTTGCTCAACGAAGAGATCTGTCAGGCGGTCGTCGCCCAGGGGCGCTCGCTGGGAGTCCCAGTGCTGGTGGATCCCAAGGGCCCCAGCTTCCACCCCTACCGCGGAGCCACCACCATCTGCCCAAATCTGCATGAGCTGGCTCGGGCCACGGGCATCGCGCCGCTCGAAACCGAACTCCTCCTGGATGCCGGCCAGAGGCTCGTTTCGGAACTGCGGCTCGAGTTTATGGCGGTGACCATGAGCGATAAGGGAATCGCCATTCTTTATCCGGAAGAGCGGATTTATCTGCCGGCCACTGCGCGCGAGGTCTTCGACGTCTCCGGCGCGGGGGACACGGCCATCGCCACCCTGGCGCTGGGAATCGCGGCCCGGCTTCCCATCGCGGCTGCGGGCCGATTGGCCAATCTCGCCGCCGGGGTGGTGGTCGGGAAGGTCGGCACGGTCCCCATCCAGCGCTACGAGCTGGCCGGGGCTCTCTCCGGGGAGATTGACGCGCACGCCGAAGAGAAGGTTCTCACGCTCGACCGGCTCCGGTCGCGGGTCGCCTCCTGGCGCTCTCTGGGCCAGACCGTCGCCTTTACCAATGGCTGCTTCGACATTCTGCATATCGGTCATATCTCGTTGCTGTCCGAAGCCGCCCGCCAGGCGGACAGGCTGGTGGTGGCCATCAACGACGACGCATCCGTGCGCCGGCTGAAGGGCCCCGGCAGA
>JAJYZK010000191.1 GCA_021799945.1 Acidobacteriota bacterium | reverse complement strand
TGCTGTCGGTGCAGGTCGGTAGCGAGGCTCTCATAGAGCATTCGCAATGAGCGCAAATCGCCGACAACGGAGTCTGCCATGAAAAAGAAGCAACGCCCTGGCGCTAAGATCGAAGTGACAAAGGACGGCCCCTATCTCGTGAGCGGCGGCCTACCGCTCGCCGAAAAATGGATCGTTACCAATGCGGAAGGCGAATCTCTCGAATATAGGGATGGAAAGGAGTATCCGCCGCAGGCGCAATACGCGCTCTGCCGCTGCGGCCATTCCGGCAACACGTAGCGGTCGTGCCGACCTGCCGGCTCATGAAGCCCGATTCGGCCAGGGGAGACAGACCATGGATGAAACAGGGAGGGAGACGCGAGCTTCTCCATCGGCTCGATCACGTTGAAATTGAACCGTAAAGCCGTCATCGCGAATCCGATCCTGGAGACCTGCAATGGCCCTGTTCGGCAACATCCTCTTCCCTGTGGATTTCTCGCGTTCCTGCGTCGCGATGGCTGCATATGTCAAAAGAGCAGCCACGCTCGTTGGAGCGCGCGTTTCACTGTTGCATGTTGTCGATCCCGCCAGCTACAGCGGACTTGAGCTTTATGTGAGGTCGGTCTCCGAGATTTCAGAGGATCATCTATCCGTCGGCCGAGAGAGGCTTAACTCGTTCTTGGCCTCCGAATTTCCCGCTGCGGAGTTTCCGAGAATTCTCGCGATCGGCGATCCGGCAACAGGGATCGCTCGAGTGGCAAAAGACGGTGGGTTCGATCTCATCGTCATGCCCACACATGCCGGCAGATTCCGACAAATGCTGCTTGGCTCAACTACCGCCAAAGTTCTGAACGACGCAGACTGCCCGGTCCTGACAAGCAGACATGCGGAGGCCATTGCCCCACGCCCTCTGGAGCACCGGGAATGGTTGTGCGCAATTGGTCTCAGTCCCGATTCCGAAAGGGTCTTGCGTTTCGCTAACCAGGCAGCGCGAGAAATTCGCGCCAGACTCACAATCATCCATGTGCTGCAAGCAGCGGAGGCGCGACTTCCTATCGGACTTCACCTTGAAGAAAAGGTCGAGCCGATAGAAAAACGAGAAGCGCTGCGGCGGATCGCCGATCTTCAACGGCTCCTTGGTTCCGAAGCTCCGGTTCGCCTCGCTGCCGGTCCGCTGAAACAAGCTCTCCTTGAGGCCGCTCTCGAGTCAGATGCCGATGTGCTGATTATCGGAAGAAGTCCCCGTTCCGGGGCATTTGGGCGTATGCGCGATTTGACCTACGCTGTGGTCCGCGACTCTCCGTTTTCCGTGCTGAGCGTTTAGCGGAGCGATTCCGGGAGCGAGATTCGATCGGCCGTGACCCGCCGCCTCGGTTTAGCTGCGGCCCGCGCGCGTCGAGACCCTTCCCACGGACTCCCGCGGCTGCTTCGACGCATGCGCCGCCTGTGGCGCTCTCATCCCTCCCCGGGCGCACGGCAAGCGGCGGCCGGGCCTCGGCGGCGCGGAATGCCTCGCCACGTAAAATGGAGTGGCGCACGTAGCCAAATCCGCCGCATTTTTTTGAGGGAAGCCTCCGCATGTCGAACATCCTTGAGCATCTCCCGGCCGGTCAGAAGGTGGGAATCGCATTTTCCGGGGGCCTGGACACCAGCGCCGCTCTGCACTGGATGCAACAGAAGGGCGCGCTGCCCTACGCCTATACCGCGAACCTGGGGCAGCCGGATGAGCCGGACTACGACGAGATTCCGCGCAAGGCCCTGGCCTACGGCGCCGTGCAGGCCCGCCTGATCGACTGCCGGGCGCAACTGGCGCGGGAGGGGCTGGCCGCGCTGGCCAGCGGCGCCTTCCATATCTCCACCGCCGGGGTCACCTACTTCAACACCACCCCCATCGGCCGCGCGGTCACCGGAACCATGCTGGTGGCGGCGATGCAGGAGGACGGCGTCGGCATCTGGGGCGACGGCAGCACCTTCAAAGGCAACGACATCGAGCGCTTCTACCGCTACGGCCTGCTGGTGAATCCCGGCCTCAAGATTTACAAGCCATGGCTGGACGAGGCCTTCATCCGCGAGCTGGGAGGCCGGGCCGAAATGTCGGAGTTCCTGGGCCGTTCGGGCTTCGCCTACAAAATGCCGGCGGAAAAGGCCTACTCCACCGACTCCAATCTGCTGGGCGCCACGCATGAGGCCAAGGATCTGGAGCGGCTGGACAGCAGCATGAAGATTGTCGCGCCCATCATGGGAACGGCCTTCTGGCGGGAAGAGGTGGCGATCGCTCGCGAGCAGGTCTCCGTCCGCTTCGCCGAGGGCTGGCCGGCGGCTTTGAATGGAGCGGAGTTCGCCGATCCGGTCGAGCTGCTGCTGGAGGCCAACCGCATCGGCGGGCGCCACGGCCTGGGCATGAGCGATCAGATTGAAAACCGCATCATCGAAGCCAAGAGCCGGGGAATCTACGAGGCCCCGGGAATGGCCCTGCTCCACATCGCCTATGAGCGGCTGCTCACCGGAATCCACAATGAGGACACCCTCGAGCAATACCGCGAAAACGGCAGGCGGCTGGGACGGCTGCTTTACCAGGGACGCTGGTTCGATCCGCAGGCCATCATGCTGCGGGAGAGCGCGCAGCGTTGGGTGGCCAAACCCGTATCCGGCGAGGTTCTGCTGGAGCTCCGCCGGGGCAACGATTACTCCATCCTCAATACCGAATCGCCGAATCTCAGCTTTAAGCCCGAGCGCCTGACCATGGAGAAAGGCGAATCGGCATTCTCCCCACGGGACCGCATCGGCCAGCTAACCATGAGAAATCTGGACATCGAGGATACGCGGGAAAAGCTGTTGACCTACGCCCGGAGCGGCCTGCTCACGCTGAGCGCGGGCGCCACCATGCCGCAGTTGAACCCACCGCAAGAGAACCAGCCGCAATCGAACCGGCCGCAATCGAACCGGCGCATTGCCCGCGCCGGCAAAAGCGGCGACGGGGAATAGTCTCCGCGGCGGGCGCCTGCGCCGGAGCTTCGACGGCCTTGCGCCGCGCGGCGCGGCGCAGCCTACACTGGAGGCAGCCATGACCACGGAAAACCACGCCGCAAATCCCGCCCCTCCGGCCCGCCTGAACGCGCTGGCCAACGCCTCGTCCTCCTACCTGCGCTCGGCCATGCATCAGCCGGTGGACTGGCGGGAGTGGGGTCCGGAGGCCTTTGCGCTGGCCGCCAGCGAGGACAAGCCCATCCTGCTGGATATCGGGGCGGTGTGGTGCCACTGGTGCCACGTGATGGACCGCGAGAGCTATGAGGACGCCGGCTTGGCCGCCATCATCAACCGGCATTTTGTGCCGATCAAGGTGGACCGCGACGAGCGCCCGGAGGTGGACAGCCGGCACCAGGCCGCGGTCTCCTCCATGAGCGGCCAAGGCGGATGGCCGCTTACCGCCGTGCTCACGCCGCAGGGTCAGCCTTTCTTCGGTGGAACGTATTTTCCCCGCGACGACCGCTACGGCCGCCCCGGCTTTGAGCGCGTGCTGCTGGGCATCGCCAACGCCTGGAAGACCCAGCGGGAGCAGGTGCTGGAGTCGGCGGCCAGCGTCCTGCACGCCATCGAATACAACGAAACCTTCGCCGGACGCGGAGGCGCGCTCAGCCTGGCGCTGGTGGACGCCATGGCCGCCTCCACCGTGGATAAATTCGATCCCCGCAACGGCGGCTTCGGCGGGCAGCCCAAGTTCCCTCACCCCGCGGCCATCGATCTGCTGCTCGATGTCGCCGCCCGCACCGGCGACGCGGCCGCCCGCCAGGCCGCCTGCTTCACCCTCGAGCGCATGGCCAGGGGAGGCATCTACGACCACCTCGGCGGCGGATTCCACCGCTATTCCGTGGATGAGGCCTGGGTGGTTCCGCATTTTGAAAAAATGCTCTACGACAACGCCGAGCTGCTGAAAAACTACGTCCACGCCTGGCAGAGCTTTGGGGACCCCGATTGCGCCCGGGTGGCCCGCGAAACCATCCGCTGGATGGACGCCTGGCTCAGCGACCGCGAGCGCGGGGGCTTTTACGCCTCGCAGGATGCGGACATCGATCTGGAGGACGACGGCGATTACTTCACCTGGACCCGGGCCGAGGCCGCCGCCGTGCTGGCGCCGGCCGAGCTGGCCGTCGCCGGCGAGTACTACGACATCGGCGAGCTGGGCGAGATGCATCACGATCCGGCCAGGAACGTTCTGCATGTAAAGCGGACGCTGGAGCAGGCAGCGCAGCGCACGGGCCACTCCTCCGCGGAGGCCGAGGCGCTGCTGGCCGCGGCCCGGGCCAAGCTGTATGCCGCGCGGGGCCTGCGTCCCGTTCCTTTCATCGACCGGACGATCTATACAAGCTGGAATGCGCTGGCCGTCTCCGCCTATCTGGAAGCGGCGCAGGCTCTGGACCTGGCCGACGCGCGGGAGTTTGCGCTGCGCACCCTGGACCGCATCCTCAAGGAGGCGTGGAATCCCGCGGAAGGGTTGGCCCATGTGGTGGCGTATCCTCCGCGCTCTCCGCAGGAAACGGCCACGCCGCGGCGGGTCCCCGGAATGCTCGACGACTACGCCTTTCTCATCCACGCCTGCATAGATGGCTGGCTGGCCTCGGGCGAGCCCCGGTTCTACCGCGCCGCGCTGGATTTGGCGATCTGGATGACCGGGCGGCTGTACGATGCCGACGGGGGCGGATTCTTCGACTCGGCCTTCGCTCCGGGCGAGGCGCTGGGAGCCCTGGCCGCGCGGCGCAAGCCGCTGCAGGATGCGCCCACTCCCGCCGGCAATCCCTCGGCCGTATCGGCCCTGCTGCGGCTGGACTCCCTGGGTGGATTCGCCGGCCTGCGCGACAAGGCCGAGGACACGCTGGAGGCCTTTGCCGGCGTGGTCGAGCACTTCGGGCTCTATGCGGGAACCTACGCGCTGGCGCTGGAGCGCTTTTTACTACCCCATCTTCAGGTGGTGGTGGTAGGCGAGGACGATCTGGCCCGGCGCCTGTTCGCCGCGGCCAATCGGCGCTACGCCGTCAACAAAAGCGTGGTCCGCCTCAGCCGCCGGCAGATCGCCGACGGGCTCCCGCCCGCGCTGGCCGAGACGCTGCCCCATCTGCCGCAGTTGCAGGGCGGGGAAAGCTTCGCAGTGGTCTGCCAGGGAGCGGCCTGTCAGCCGCCGGTTTACGATCCGGAGCAGCTTCTCCGGCTCTTCGAGCCGGCCGCCGCGGGCGCTCAGGCGGCCTCGTAACGCGGCCGCCAGGAGGTCATCTGGAGCAGGGCCAGCAGCAGCAACTGCCCCAGGATGGCGCCGCAAAAATCCAGCAGCACATCGTAGGGAGAGCTGGTGCGGCTGGGCAGAAAGCTCTGGTGATATTCGTCCAGGCTGGCCACTATCAAGGTGCACAGCACCGCCAGCGCCGCGGCCCGGCGCCACAGGCTCCAGTGGCGCCGCCCGAACTGGCGCAGAGTCTGCCGCCAGCTATAAAAGAAGGCCACGCTCACCGTTCCATAGCCGACAAAGTGTCCGGTCTTGCGGATCAGGTGATGCACCACCGCCCAGCGGCCGGGAGACATGGGGCCGAAGAGCCGCACCCATAGAGGATAGAGCCAGGCGCTGGTATTTGACGCCGACATGGTTGCGGTCGATTCGAATACGATCATCAGCACCGCCAGCGTGGCGGGAATCCAGTCGAGAGCCATGCGCAGGCGGGAGGCGCGGGCCGTTTCCATGCCTTCGATTATAGTGGACACAGCGTGGCGGCCGGCGGCGCGCCGCCGCATTCGGGCCCCCGCGGTAATGGCGCTTTCGCTACCCCTGAAGAGCGAAAAGGAGCGAAAAGGGAGAGCGCAACGAGCGCGTCGAGAGTCCTGACCGAATGCCGGCGCGGCGCCGGAGTTCCGTCTTGCCCAGGGGAAGTAACGCACGTGGAGTCTCCGGGAGAAGCGCCGGCGTAAGGAAATCCACCCGAGGAGCCACTGCATGACTTCGCTCTCCCGCCTTGCCTTCGCGGCCCTGCTGGCCCCGCTTCTCGCCTTCGCTCCGGGCCGCGCGCTCCAGGCCCAGCCCCCCGGATCGGTCTCCCAGATTCCTCCCGAATTTCACCCTCCCCGCACCGGCTACGACTACGTGAAGCGCGAGGAGATGATCCCCATGCGGGACGGAGTCCGGCTGTACACCGTGATCGTCATTCCCAAAGGCGCGACCCACGCTCCCATTCTGCTGACGCGCACTCCGTATAACGCCGCCAGGCGGGCCAAGCAGACGGAATCGCCCTTCATGCTGGACACGCTGCCGGAAGGCGACGGCGTCTTCGTCAAGGCCGGGTATATCCGAGTCTTTCAGGACGTGCGGGGCAAATATGGCTCGGAGGGCGCATATATCATGACCCCGCCGCCGATCGGACCGCTGAACGCGAGCGGCGTGGATGACACAACCGAC
>JAJYZK010000190.1 GCA_021799945.1 Acidobacteriota bacterium | reverse complement strand
CTACGCGCTTCCACGCTCCTCGCTCGATTTTCGCAATCGGCTGGCCTTCGATGCGCTCTCCCGGCGCGTCGCTTCCGCGGGGGAGCCGTTTCGCGGTTTCTTCCTGCCGAACGAATTGGCGGCTGCTCTCGCCGGGATGGGTTTTCACGCCGTGGAGGATCTGGACACCGCAGCCATTAACCGGCTGTACTTTCACGAGCGCGCCGACGGCTTGCGGGTGGGAGGGGCGTTGGGCCGATTGATCTGCGCCGCAACCGAAAGCTGACCCCGCCGGCGGCCTGGCCCTCTCTTCGACTCCCCGGATCGAATCGGACCTCGGAGCTACAACGGAGCTACAACTTTCGTGATTGTGTTGCACCTTGCAACAGGGGAACTGAGGCGGGATGATGAAGTCGCCATGCTTCTCGACCGTCCCATATTCCATCGCATCGTCACGGCGTGCGCGTTATGGGTGGCGCTCGCCGCATACCCCGGCTCGGCTTCAGCCGGCTCCCGGTATGCGGGCGTTTATGAGTCCCCGACCCCCACGGACGCCAACGCTCCAGCCAGCCCCCTCCTTGCCATCAGCCTGGGTCCGGATGGATCCGCCACCGTCACTCAGGATTGCGGCAAGGGCGCGGTAACCACGTTCGGACGTTGGACGGACAACGGCGGACAGATTACCGTCACCTTCAACGCCATGCCGGGATCTCCGGCTCCGGCGCCCATGGTATTCAACTCCAGTCACGACGGCCTGCAGGCGGTCGCCTGGGACCATGGGACCTGGGGCAAGCTGACTCCTCCGCCGCTCAAAAAAGAGGCCTCGAACTGGCATTCCAGGAAGCATAGCCTGCTCTAGAGCAGCAGCCTGGGGCGAAGACCGCCCCGCGCCCTCACGGCGTTTGCGGACCGTAAAATCGCCCTCCGGCCGGCTCTACAATACAATCCATGCCATCTGATTCCGGACTCCCGCAGGGCGAGCGCCAACTCGCCCTGCCCTCCGGCGATCGAGATCCCGGCGGAAGCATGTCCCCGGCGCTCCACTGGGCGCATCCGGTCGTGCAGGCGTGGTTTGCGCGGCGCTTCGGCTCCCCCACAGAGCCGCAGGAGCGAGGCTGGCCGCCCATCCTCGCCGGCGCGCCCACCCTGCTCTGCGCCCCGACCGGCTCGGGAAAGACGCTGGCGGCCTTTCTCGTCGCCATCGACCGTCTGATTCGCAAAGCCATCGAGGGCTCTCTCGGCGAGGAGACCGAAGTTGTTTACGTTTCGCCGCTGAAGGCGCTCAGCAACGACGTACAGAAAAATCTACAGCAGCCCCTGGAAGAGATTCAGCAATTGTGCCTGGAACGGGGTTACCTGTGCCCTGCGGTTCGCGCCGCCGTGCGCACCGGCGACGCCACGCCCGCGGAAAGGCGCCTCATGCTGAAGCGGCCGCCGCATATCCTGGTCACCACGCCGGAATCGCTCTACATTCTCCTTACGGCGGAAAAGAGCCGCAACAACCTGCGCCGGGTCAGCACCGTGATCGTAGACGAGATTCACGCGGTGGCCGACGACAAACGCGGCGCGCATCTGGCTCTGAGCCTGGAGCGCCTGGATACCCTGACGTGCGGAGAAAACCGGCTCTGTCCAGGCGCGATGGTGGCCGGCGCCTCCCTCCGCCCGCAGCGCATCGGCCTTTCGGCGACCCAGCGGCCGATCGAACAGATCGCCGGATTCCTCGGGGGCCATCGCGCCTCCGAGGTGGAGATTGTCGAGGTGGGCCGGCGCCGCGATCTGGACCTGAAGATCGAGGTTCCGGGCGAGGAGCTCGGCGCGGTGGCCAGCAACGCCATCTGGGCCGGCATCCACGAACGGCTGGCCGAATTGGCCGGGCAGCACCGCTCCACGCTGGTCTTCGTGAATACCAGACGCATGGCGGAGCGGCTGGCCTTCGCCCTGGGCGAGCGTCTCGGCCCGGACCAGGTAGCCGCTCACCACGGCAGCCTGTCGCGCAAGCTCCGCCTGCAGGCCGAGCAAAAGCTCAAGAACGGAGAGATCCGTCTTCTGGTGGCCACCGCTTCGCTGGAGCTGGGCATCGATATCGGGACGATCGATCTGGTTTGCCTGGTCAACTCTCCGCGTTCCATCGCCGCGGGGATGCAGCGGGTGGGCCGCGCCGGGCATTGGAGAGGCGGGCTCCCGAAGGGCCGGTTCTTTCCCACCACGCGCGACGACTTGATCGAATTCGCGGCCTTGGTCCGGGCCATGCGCTCCGGAGACCTGGACATCCTGCGAATTCCGCCCGCCCCCATGGACGTGCTCATGCAGCAGGTGGTTGCGGCCTGCGCGGCCGAGCCGTGGGAAGAAGAGGCGCTCTTCGCGACCCTGCGCCGCGCCTACCCCTATCACCGCCTGAGCCGGGAGGAGTTCGAGGAGCTACTCTGCCTGCTGGCGGAGGGGATCGAATCCTCGCGCGGACGTTATGGCGCCTACCTGCTGCGCGACCGGGTGCATGGCCGCATCCAGGCCCGGCGCGGCGCCCGCACCGTCGCCGTATCCAACGGCGGCGCAATACCCGACGCCGCGCTCTATTCGGTGATTGCCGAGCCGGAAGGAATTCAAATCGCCACCGTCGACGAGGAATTCGCCGTCGAATCCTCAACCGGGGACATCATTCTCCTGGGCAACGCGAGCTGGCGCATCCGGGCCATCGAAAGCGCGGGCCGCGTCCTGGTCGAGGATGCGCACGGGCAGCAGCCCAATGTTCCATTCTGGCGCGGGGAGGCCCCGGCCCGCACCTTCGAACTCTCCCGCCATGTGTCGGAACTGCGCCTGGAGATCGGGGCCCGAACCGCCAATGTGCTGCCCGGCTCCATCGATCAGGCCCATCTCCAGGTAGCCGAAACCGTGGCCTGGCTCAAGAGGGAGTGCGGACTGGACGACGCCGGCGCCGAGCAGGCGATCGGATACATCGCCGCCGGCCGGGCCACGCTGGGGGCCATCCCATCTCTCGATACCGTGGTCGCCGAACGCTTCTTTGACGAAGGCGGCGGCATGCAATTGATCGTGCACGCTCCTTTCGGCGGCCGCATCAACAAGGCATGGGGCCTGGCGCTGCGAAAGCGATTTTGCCGCGGCTTCAACTTCGAGTTGCAGGCCGCCGCCACCGACAACGGCCTCAACCTCTCTCTGGCCGAGCAGCATAGCTTCCCTTTGAACGAGGTTTTCGGCTTTCTTACCGAAAACACGGTGGCCGGATTGCTGGAGCAGGCGTCGCTGGCCTCCCCCATCTTCCGCGCCCGCTGGCGGTGGAGCGCGGGGCGCAGTCTGCAACTGCTTCGGTTCCGGAATGGCCGGCGCATCGCACCCCAAATCCAGCGCATACGCTCCGACGATCTGCTGGCCAGCGTCTTTCCGCAGGCGGCCGCTTGCCAGGAAAACATCGAGGGCGACATTGAAATCCCCTCGCATCCGTTGATTCGCGAGGTGATGAAGGACGTTCTCGGGGACGCCATGGATCTGGAGGGATTGATCGGCGTGCTGCGGGGAATCCGCGACCGCTCCATCCGCTGCCTGGCGGTGGACAGCGCGGCGCCCTCGGCCTTCGCCCACGAAATGCTGAACGCCAATCCTTACGCCTTCCTCGACGACGCTCCCCTGGAGGAGCGCCGGGCGCGCGCGGTGGCGTTGCGCGGCATGGCCCCGGAACGGCTGCTCGGCGAAGGCGGCAGGCTGGATCCCGCGGCTATCCGGGAGCTGCGCGAAGAATGCGTTCCGGATTTGCGCGATGAGCACGAATTGCACGACCTGCTCTGCGCCCTGTTGGCGATGCCGGAGGAGTACTGCCTCGCCGGATGGCCGGACTGGGCTCTCTTCTTCGGCCGGCTGGAGCTTCACGGCCGCGCCACCCGCGCCGAGTGCGCAGGCCGCCGCTACCTGGTGGCCGCCGAGCGCATCTCCGCGCTGCGGGCTCTCCTGCCGGGACTTCGACTGGAAAAAGAGCTTCCCTGTCTACCCGACGACAAGAGCTGGACGGGGCCCGAGGCGCTGCGCAAAATGCTGCAGGGCTGGCTGGCGCTTACCGGGCCGGTCACCGCGCGGGCCTTGGGCGAAAGACTGGGAATCGGCGCCCGAGAGATTTGGAAGACGCTGCTGGAGATGGAGACGCAGGGCGTCGTGCTGCGCGGCGAGTTCGAAGGGGGCGCAGCCGCCGCCGAAGAAGATATCGAGTGGTGCGAGCGCCGTCTGCTCCAGCGCATTCACAAGAAAACTCTGGCCGCCCTGCGCAAGCAGATCGAGCCGGTCGCTCCGGCCATTTACATGCAATGGCTGTTGCGCTGGCAGAGAGCCGCTCCCCAGCACCGGCTTTGCGGAGAGGCGGGCGTGCTGGAGGCCTTGCGCCTCCTCGAGGGCTTCGAAGCGCCGGCCGTGGAATGGGAGCGCAGCCTGCTGCCGCAGCGGGTCGTCGGCTACGATCCCCGCTGGCTGGATTCCCTCTGCCTGGAAGGCGCCGTAGGCTGGGGACGGCTTTCCCCGCACCCTGCCTTCACCTCGCAGCAGGAGGTCTGCGCGCCCCGACGCGTCGTCCCCACCAGCATGGCCCCGGTGACGTTTTTTGTGCGCGAGGACGCGCTGTGGATGGATCGCTGCCTCCAGGCGCGGGAGATACCCGAGGAGGCGCTGCGCGCCTCGCTTTCCGGGCTGGCGTGGAGGCTGCGCGCGCATCTGGCCACCCACGGAGCGAGCTTCGCCGGCGATCTGGTTCGCGCCCTGTCCACGCCCGGCGAGGATTTGCAGCGCGCGCTGTGGGAGCTGGTGGCCGCCGGGGTGGCCACCGCCGACGGATTCGACAGCCTGCGATCCCTCGTGGACCCCCGGAGAAAATCCCAACTCCAGGGGACCAAGGGATTGCGCGCAGCGCCGCGGAGAAACCTCGCGGGGCGATGGAGCCTTCTGCGTCCGCTCTCGGAGAGCCCGGCCGATCGGCCGGATCGCCGCGATGCGGAGATCGAATCCGCCTGCCGGATGCTTTTGCGGCGATATGGCGTGGTCTTCCGGGATCTTCTGGCGCGGGAGACCACGATTCCACGCTGGCGCGAGTTGCTCGGAGTCTTCCGCCGGATGGAGGCGCGGGGCTCGCTGCGCGGCGGCCGTTTCGTCAGCGGCTTCGGAGGCGAGCAGTTCGCGCTGCCGGCGGCCGTGGAGTCCCTGCGCGAGATGCGACGCCACGACGGCGAAGACGGAGACGTCACGGTGGCCGCCGCCGATCCTCTGAACCTGGCCGGCATCGTGACGCCGGGCGAACGCCCCGCGGCGCAACCTGGCAAGACCGTCACATTGCGCGGCGGGATGGCTATAACCGCGGCTGCCGAGGAGGCGGTTTGAAAGGGGCGGGAGGCCTCACCGAGCGCTTCCCCTACCGGCTCCGCAGCAGGTTACGGCTTGGGCAGCTTGCTCGTATCCCAGCCTCCGCCCAGAGCTTTCACCAGGAGCACGCTGGAGACAAACTGCCGGGTCTCAATCTGCACCGCGGTGATCTGGTTGGCCAACTCCTGCGTCTGCGCGGTGATCACCGTGAGATAGTTGGTCACACCGCCTCGATAGCGGCGGGCGGCGAGGGCGAGAGAACGCTCCGAACTGGTCACCGCCCGAGCCTGCGCCGCGGATTCATTGTTGAGAATGTTCAGGCTGCCCAGGTTGTCCTCTACTTCCTGGAAGGCCTGCAGCACGGTCTCCCGGTAGTTGGCGACGCTCGCCTCGTAACCCTGACGCGCCACCTCGGTGAAGGCGTGCCGGCGGCCCGCATCGAAGAGCAGCTCGGCCGCGGAGCCTCCCAGGGTCCATAGAGAACTTGAGCCCTGAATCCAATTGCCAGGATGGGCGCTCTCAAAGCCGCCCACGCCGCCCAGGGTGATGGTGGGGTAAAAGGCGGAAATGGCGATCCCGATCTGAGCGTTGGCGGCCTGCGCCTGCCGCTCCGCCTCGGCTACATCGGGGCGGCGCTCCAGAATCTGCGACGGCACGGCGACGGGAACCTGAGGCAGCGTCAGATCCAAAGGAGCGGGAGGCAGGCTGAAGCTGGATGCGGGCGTGCCGGTCAGGGTGGCGATGGCATGCTCGAACTCGGCGCGCGCCACGCCCACATCGATATCCTGGGCCTGGGTCTGCTCCAGCTCCGTCTCCGCGAGGGCTACATCCTCCTCGTTAGCGACCCCGCCTTTGAAGCGGGCCTGCGTCAATTTGAGAAAATCGGCGTCCTGGGCCACCGTGTCGTCCAGCAATTGCTGCTGCGCATCCAGTCCCCGCAGCTCGAAGTAGTCCGTGGCCAGCTCGGCCCGCAGACTCAGGTCGACGTTCGCCAACTGGGCCGCGCTGGCTTGCGCGGTGGAGACCTGGACCTCCACGGCGCGGCGGATCGCGCCCCACAGATCGGGCTCCCAGGCCACCTGACCCTCCGCCAGAAAGTCATAATATTCGTTCTTGATGCCCGGG
>JAJYZK010000189.1 GCA_021799945.1 Acidobacteriota bacterium | reverse complement strand
AGAGGAATTGGGCTATGCTTAGGAATTGCCGCGAGCGGAATCGGCCAAAACGCGGCGCAGTTTCCGGGGAGGGATTTTCTCCGGCGTCTCCAGCTTGCCGGCAAACGGCGGGAGGCCAGGCGTGAACTGGCGAAAGGTCTTGAGGCCGGAAGTTTTCCGCTTGCCCGTGGGACTGCTCGCGGGAATCGGACTCGCAGGCGGCCGCTGCCTGGCGCAATCCGCGGGAAGAGTCGCGGTAAAATCGCAAACCATCTTCGCTCCCCATTCCGGGCCAGCTCATCTGATCGAACAGCTCTCGTATTTTGTTCTGGAGATCACCGGCGCCATCTTCGCCGTCGTGGGCGGTCTGCTGCTCTTCGTCGTCGTGCGCTTCCGGCGCCGCCCCACGGACGACGCCGCCGAGCCGCCGCAAATTTACGGCAGCACGCAGATCGAGCTGGCCTGGACCGTGGCGCCCGTGCTGATCGTGGTGGTCCTGTTCCTGACTGCGGCGCGCATCATCTTCGCCATCGAGACGGCGCCCATCCCGCCGAGCTCCCTTCACGTAGATGTCGTCGGACATCAATTCTGGTGGGAGTTCCGCTATCCCGGAGATGGATTTGTCACCGCAAATGAGCTGCACATCCCGGTGAGCGGACCAGAGACCGATCGAGTGTCGGACCTGAGGATTCTTTCCGCCGATGTGGACCACAGCTTTTGGGCGCCGGAGCTCTTCGGCAAGATCGACACCGTGCCGAATCAGACCAACCGGCTCACCTTCGACCCGGACGCCGTGGGAATTTACTACGGCCAGTGCGCGCAGTTTTGCGGCACAGCGCACGCGCAAATGCTCTTGCGGGTCTACGTCCAGACGCCGGACGACTTCGCCGCCTGGGTCGCCAACCAGCGCCGGCCTGCGGTGGAGGACCCCGCGGTGGCCGCCGGGCGTCAGTTCTTTGAGTCCCAGTCCTGCGTCAGTTGCCACACCATTCGGGGCTCGAGCGCGCACGGATTGTACGGCCCGGATCTGACGCACTTGATGAGCCGCGACACCCTGGCCTCCGGGATTATCCCCAACACTCCGTCGAATTTGAAACGCTGGATTCACGATCCGCAATCCATCAAACCCGGAGCAAAGATGCCGGCGATGCAGCTCGGCGACTCGGAGACCGATCAGATCGTCGCGTATCTATCCACGCTCAAGTAAGGACCGGGAAAGATCCCAATGCCGGAGGAGCTTGCCGGCGGCGCGAAGAAGAGGACAGGAGGAGAGACGCATGGCCGATTCCACCTTGCCGGTCGACCGGCCCATGGAGCTCCCCGGCGACCTTCCCGGGGAGCAACCCGGCTTTACCTGGCTGGAAACGCTCCATACCTGGGTGACGACGGTCGATCACAAGAAGCTGGGCCTGATGTACATCGGCTATGCCCTGATATTTCTGCTCGTCGCGGGAGTCGAGGCCCTGCTGATGCGCGTCCAGCTCATGGTGGCCAATAACCATTTCCTCTCCCCTGAGGTCTACAACCGCCTGTTCACCATGCACGGCACCACCATGGTCTTTCTGGTGGGGATGCCGTTCATCATCGGATTCGCCAATTATCTGGTGCCGCTGATGATCGGCGCGCGGGATATGGCCCTGCCTCGGCTGAATGCCTTCAGCTTCTGGATGACCGCGCTCGGCGGATTCTTCCTCTATTACAGCTTTCTTGGCGCGGTCGGCCTGCAGGGCGCCGGCAGCGCGCCCGACACCACCTGGTGGGGATACGCGCCGCTTACGGAACGGGCCTTTTCCCGCGGACATACCATGGATTACTGGGCTCTGGCCCTGGTCATGTCGGGGATCGGCACGATCGGGGCCGCGGTCAACGTCATCGCCACCGTTTTCTGCATGCGCTGCAAGGGAATGACGCTGTTCCGCATGCCTTTGCTGGTGTGGCTGAACCTGACCACCGCGGGCCTCATCCTGGTCACCATCAGCCCGCTCACGGCGGCGCAGATCATGCTGCTCATCGACCGTTACCTGGGAGGACATTTCTTCGATTCGCAGGCCGGCGGTTCGCCCGTGCTCTGGTTTCACTTTTTCTGGATCTTCGGGCATCCCGAGGTCTATGTGCTGGTTCTTCCGGCCTTCGCCATCGCCAACGAGGTGATTCCCACCTTTTCCCGAAAAGCCATCTTCGGCTATCCGGCGATGGTCGCCGCCTCTGCGGGGATCGCCTTTATCAGCCTGGGGGTCTGGGCCCACCACATGTTCACCGTGGGCATGAGCGCGCCGGGCAACGCCTTCTTCGTCCTGTCTACCGGCCTGGTGGGGGTTCCCACCGGAATCAAAATCTTCAATTGGATCGCCACTATGTGGGGCGGCAAAATCCGCTTCACGGTTTCCATGATGTTCGCCGTCGCTTTCGTGGCCCAGTTTTTGCTGGCGGGACTGACCGGCATCATGCTTTCCATGGCGCCCTGGAACTGGCAACTGCATGACACCTATTTCGTCGTGGCGCATTTCCACTACGTCCTGGTGGGAGCCATCGTTTTCTGCATCTTCTCCGGCCTCTACTATTGGTTTCCCAAGATGACGGGGAAACTGTTGAGCGAGCGCCTGGGAAAATGGCACTTCTGGCTCTTCGTCCTGGGCTTCCACATGACCTTCGACTTCATGCACATCCCCGGGCTCCTAGGCATGCCGCGCTGGATCTACACCTATCAGCCCGGCTTTGGCTGGGAGAAATGGAACATCCTGGTGGGGGTGGGGGCTTTTGTGCAGGGGATCGCGATTCTTCTGTTCTCCTTCAACATGGTGCGGTCCTACTTGAAAGGCGCCGAGGCGGGGCCGGATCCCTGGGATGCCTGGACGCTGGAATGGGCCACCAGCTCGCCGCCGCCTCCCTACAACTTCGCCATCGAGCCGGTAGTGGCAAGCCGCCGTCCGCTATGGGACCAGAAGCACCCCGAAGATCCGGACTGGCGCTATGAATAACCGCGGCCATGCAAGGATGACAGATGCAAACACGGAGCGGCCGAAATGAGCGCCCTTGCCGCTCCCGCTCCTCCCCACGCCGGGAGCGACCGCCGCGCGCCCTCCCGCGGCATCGTCGCCATGCTCGCCGTGATCGTCGCCGAGAGCGCGATCTTCGCCATCTTCGTCGTCGCCTATGTGTTTTACATCGGCAAGAGCCTCTCCGGGCCTACCCCCAGGCAGGTGCTGGAGATCCCCTATTTCAACACCGTATGCCTGCTTTCCAGCAGCATTACGATCTGGCTGGCGGAGCGCTCCCTGAAACGCGCATCGACACGCTCGGCGACGCGCTCCGCCATGCGCGCCTTCACCGCCTGGTGGGCCTGCACCGCCCTGCTGGGCGCAATCTTCCTGGCCGGGACCGCGCTCGAATGGCGCAAGCTGATTTATCAGGACGGATTGACCGTCAGAACCAATCTCTTCGGCACCACCTTTTATTCTCTGGTCGGCCTGCACGCCAGCCACGTCATCATCGGGCTGATCATGCTTTCCTTCGTGCTGATCTTCGCCCTGACCGGCAAGCTCCACCCGCAACATCGACATCGGGTGGAGGTGTTGGCGCTGTACTGGCATTTCGTCGATGCGGTATGGGTTGTGGTCTTTACCGTGGTGTACGTGATCGGGAGATGAGCGTGAGACTGGAGACCGGGAGGGATCGACGATGAGTTCGCATGAAGAGCGCCCGGAGGCTCCCGACGGATTTGTCGCGTTGCCCGCGCCCACCGCATGGCCTCTTGTTCTGGCCTTCGGACTCCTGCTGATCTTTCTGGGAGTGGTGACCAGCGCGGCCATAAGCCTGCTCGGATTGGTGCTGGCCGTATCCGGAGGCATTGGCTGGTTCGGGGAGGTTTTGCCGCAGGAGCGCCACGAGCTCATCTCCATGGAGGCTCACGAATTTGCTCCCAAATCCACCTACCGCGCCGTCTCCCGCATCCACATCGACGCGCAGCATCGGGCGCATTTGCCGGTCACCACTCCTTCCGTCACCGCCGGGCTGAAGGGCGGGGTCGCGGGAGGCATTGCCATGATCGTTCCCGCAACTCTATACGGGCTCATCGCCTTCCACAGCTTCTGGTACGCGGTGAACCTGCTGGGCGGAGCCGGAGTTGCGGACTGGACGAATCCCACCATGGCCCAGATCACCCACTTCCGGCTGAGCGCATTGGTAACCGCGGCGGTGATCCATGCGGCGTTGTCGCTTCTGGTGGGGCTGCTCTACGGCGCAACGCTGCCCATGCTGCCCCGCCATCCCATTCTCCTCGGGGGCCTGTTTGCGCCCTTGCTATGGACCGGGGTGCTGCATGCCTCGCTCAGCCTGATCAATCCCTTTCTTGACCAGAAGATCCACTGGGTCTGGTTTGTGGTTTCGCAGATCGCCTTCGGGATGGTGGCCGGGTGGGTGGTGGCCAAACAAGCTCACATCCGGACGCAGCAGTACCTGCCATTCGCCGCCCGGGTGGGCCTGGAAACGCCGGGACTGATAGCGGAAAGACACCAAGAAGGCCTGGACCAGAGAACGGAATCGGGAGAAGAAGGCCGATGAGCGCGCTGCGGAGGAACGCCCGCGCGGCCGCCGCGCGCGCGGCGCTGAGTCTTGCCCTGTGCCTTGCGCTCCCGGGCTGCAGCGGCCTGGTCAATTTTGCGCCCGGGAAACCCAGGCCTGGCTCGGAGACGCCGAATCCGGATGCGATTCTCGATTTCTCCACGCTGTACCGGCAGAATTGCTCGGGCTGCCACGGCGCTGCGGGCCAGGACGGTCCGGCCTATCCGCTGGCCAATCCCGAATATCAGGTGTTGGTGGGGGATGCGACGCTGGCTCATGTCATCTCGGAGGGAAGGCCGGGCTCTCAGATGCCGGCCTTCGCCCGCAGCGCCGGGGGCACGCTGACCGAGGCCCAGATTCAGTCTCTCGCCCAGGGCCTGCGGCAGGCTTGGCGCAAGGGCCCCAGCGCCGCTCCCGGCGATACCCCTCCCTACCGTGCAACGACCGCGGGAGATGCGGCTCATGGCGGGCAGGTATACGGGCAAGCGTGTGCGAGCTGCCACGCTCCCGGAGGCCCGGCGGCCATCACCGATCCCGACTTTCTGGCGCTGCTGGACGATCAGTCGCTGCGCACCATCGTGATCGCCGGCCGGCCGGACCTCGGACAGCCCGATTGGCGAGGCATGGTCCCGGGGCGCCCCGCGGGGGATGCTCCCGCGCATTATCCCTTGACCGACAGGGATGTAACCGACGTGGTGGCGTGGCTTTCCGAACAGCGGCCCGGACCTGCCGTAGAAGGCGGCGCAGCGGCCGCGGGCAATCAAGGAGCGAGGACACAAAAATGAGCGAAAACAAACCGTCCCGGCGGTCCCTGCTGATGACCATCGGCCTTCTTGTCAATGGCGCCGTCGCCGCCGCCATCGCCGCCCCCGTCGTGGCCTATCTGCTGGGACCGATCCGCCGCAATGGCGGCTACGATGCATGGGTTTCTCTCGGCGACGCGAACCAGTTTCCCGAAGGCCAAACCCGCTTGGCTACTTTCACCAATCCCAACAATGTGCCCTGGGATGGAGCGACGGGCAAGGCCGCCTGCTGGGTGCGGCGGCGGAACGGCAAGTCCTTTCAGGTGTTTGCCGTCAATTGCGCGCATCTCGGCTGCCCGGTGCGCTGGTTTCCGCAATCGGAGCTGTTCATGTGTCCCTGCCATGGAGGCGTCTATTACGCCGACGGCTCCCGCGCCGCCGGGCCTCCGCCGCGCGGTCTCTTCGAGTACCGGCACAAAATCGAAAACGGCGACCTGATGATCTTCGCGGGCCAGATGCCGACCCTCTCCACCTCCGCCAGCCTGCGCAAAGGATGCTCGGAATGCGGAGCCTGAAGCGACTGTACTCCTGGCTGGATTTCCGGCTGCGGCTGGAGAAGCCGATCCGCGAGGTGGCCCTCCATCCAGTGCCCGCCAGCACGGCGAGCTGGTGGTACGTCTTCGGCAGTGCGAGTTTCGTCCTGCTGCTGTTGCAGATTGTGACCGGAATTCTGCTGGCGATCGTTTATACGCCCTCCGCCGCAAGCGCCTGGAACAGCCTGCAGGCTCTCAATCATCAATTGCCTCTGGGCTGGTTCCTGCGGGCCATGCACGGTTGGGGCTCGGATTTCATGGTGGCCGTGGTCCTGATCCACATGACCCAGGTCTTTCTTTTCGGGGCCTACAAATTCCCGCGCGAGCTCACCTGGATCCTGGGCGTCTTTCTGCTGCTGATGACGCTGGGGATGGCCTTCACCGGCCAGGTCATGCGCTTCGATCAGGATTCATACTGGGGACTGGGCATTGGCGCCTCCATTGCCGCGCGCGTTCCCTGGATCGGCGGCGCGCTTGTGGATTTGCTGCTGGGCGGCCCAACCATCAGCGGAACCACGCTCACCCGCTTTTTCGCGCTGCATGTCTTCGTCATTCCGGGCATGATGCTGCTCTTTGCCGGGCTGCACGTGTGGATGGTGGTGGTGCTC
>JAJYZK010000188.1 GCA_021799945.1 Acidobacteriota bacterium | reverse complement strand
GACGCTCTGCCGGCTCTGGCCGTGGAGGCCGCGTCGCCTCTCTGCTGGTGGAAATATGTTGGCCGCGACGGGGACGTGATTGGCCTGAACCATGTCGGAGCCTCGGCGCCCGGTCCGCGAGTTATGGAGGAGATGGGCTTTTCCCCGGCCAACATCGCGGATCGGGCGATGAAACTGGTGCGGCGCCGGAAGGCGTCCCTTTCGGCGGCGCGATGACAGCCGCCGGCTACCCCCGGCGGCAAGGAGGACAGCAATGGCGACGGCCGAAGTGCGGGTTTCACCCGGAGAACAGGCGGCGGCGCGGCAATTGGAGCGGATTCCCGAACCCACGATTGTGGTCATCTTCGGCGCTTCGGGCGACCTGACCAAGAAGAAGCTTCTTCCCGCGCTCTTTCATCTGGAACAGGCCGGGCTGCTGCCGGAACAGTTCGCCGTTGTCGGCGTCGCCCGCCGTCCCCTGCAGGAGGAATTTCCGCGGGACATGCGGGCGGGGATTCTCCAGTACGGCGGAGTGGAGGCCGGGCACGCCAGGCTGGATGATTTCATCTCCCGCATCCGCTACCACGCGATGAACTTCGACGATCCCGGCGGCTTCGGGCGGCTCAAGGACCTGCTGGCGTCCATCGAACGCGAACTCGGCGGCCAGGGAAATCGGCTCTATTACCTGGCCACCGCGCCGGAGCACTTCGCCGACATCATCCATCATCTCGGCGAGCAGGGAATGGCGAGGCCCGAGCGGGGCAAGGTGCGCGTCATCATCGAGAAGCCCTTCGGCCACGACCTGGCCTCGGCCCGCCTGCTGAACGACGACGTGAACAGCGTCTTCGACGAATCGCAGATCTTCCGCATCGATCACTACCTGGGCAAGGAGACGGTGCAGAACATCCTGGTCTTCCGCTTCGCAAACGGCATCTTCGAGCCGGTATGGAACCGGAACTTTATCGACCACGTTCAGATCACGGCCGCGGAGGATATCGGGATCGAGGGTCGCGGCCCGTTCTATGAAAAGGCCGGCGCCATGCGCGACGTGGTGCAGAATCACATGATGGAGCTGCTGTCCTTCGTGGCCATGGAGCCGCCCGTCTCCTTCGAGGCGGACGCCATGCGCAGCGAAAAAGTGAAGGTATGGCGGTCCATCCCGCCGATCCATCCGATGGACGCGATGCGCGGCCAGTATGGGCCGGGGCAGGTGAACGGCTTCCCGGTGAAGGGCTACCGCGAAGAGGATCGCGTGGATCCCCAATCCGGAACCGAGACCTTCGCCGCGCTGAAGCTCGGCATCGAGAACTGGCGGTGGGCGGGAGTGCCCTTCTATCTGCGGGCCGGCAAGCGTCTCAGCAAACGGGTCACCGAAATCCGAATCCAGTTCAAGCAACCTCCGCAGTTGCTTTTCAATACGAGCAGCGGCTCCTGCAAGGATCTGCAGCCGAATCTCATCACCATGCGCATTCAGCCGGACGAGGGCATCTCCCTGCGCTTCGGGGCCAAGGTCCCCAGCCCGAATATGGAGGTCTGCCCGGTGGTGATGGACTTCAACTATGCGAATGCCTTCGGCAAGTCCTCCGCCAACGGATACGAGCGCCTGCTTTTGGACGCCATGCTGGGAGACGCCACGCTGTTCGCGCATCGCGACGGGGTGGAGGCGACCTGGTCCCTGCTCACTCCCATCCTCGACTCCTGGGCCGCCGCAAGGCCGAAGGATTTCCCCAACTACGCCAGCGGAGCCTGGGGGCCCAAGTCCGCCGATGCTCTGCTGGAGCGCGACGGGCGGGCCTGGAGCCAGTCCTGAGAGCCCGGGGCCCCCACGCGGACGGCTGGCTCAGCCCCGCAATCGAAACTCCCGCGGGAGAAAACCGAGAGTCCGCCGATGCCGACTAAACTCGAAGTTCGCTACTACGTAGATCCAGATGCCGACGCCGTCAACCGGCGCGCCGCCGGGTATTTCGTCGAACGGGTGCGCTCGGCTGCGGCCCAGCGCGGGAAGGCCCGCGTCGCCATCTCCGGCGGCAGCACGCCAAAGCGCGCCTTCGCGCTGCTCGGCGACGCCGCCGAGCCCTTCCGCGCCCTGACGCCCTGGGACAAGCTGGAGCTATATTGGGTGGACGAGCGCTGCGTGCCGCCCGACCATCCGGACAGCAACTTCGGCATGACGCAACAGGCGCTGCTGAGCAAGGCGCCGCTGGATTCCTCGCAGATCTTTCGCATCCGGGGCGAACTCGCGCCGGAGGCCGCGGCTGCGGAATACGAGGCGGAGATCCGCCATTCCTTCCGCCTGGAGGGCGCGGAAACGCCGGTCTTCGACATGATCTGGCTGGGCATGGGTCCGGATGGCCACACCGCCTCGCTCTTCCCGCATTCCGCCGCTCTCCACGAATGGCTGCGGATTGCGGTGGCCAACCATGTGGAGCAAAAGGAGGCATGGCGGGTGACCCTCACCCTGCCCGTGCTGAATCATGGCCGGGACCTTTGTTTTCTGATCGAGGGAACCGACAAAGCCAAAGTTCTGCGGGAGGTTCTGCTGGGAGACTATGCGCCCGAGACTCTCCCCTCCCAGCTCATCCGGCCTCGCGGCGGGGTCGTCACCCTGCTGCTCGACGCCGCGGCCGCCGCTCTCTTACCCCCGCCCGGTCCCGATGGCCTGGGGCGTTTGGAGATTGCGCGATGATCCTGGCGGGAGATGTGGGAGGCACCAAGGTCGATCTGGCTCTTTACGGCTTTGTCCACGGGAGTCTGGTCCCCGTTCGCGAGGAGAAGTTCCCCGCCCGGGAGTTTGCCGGCCTGGAAGAAGTGGTGAAGGTCTTTCTGAGCCGTCCGGGCAATGAAGGCAGGGAACCGGTCGTCGCCGCCTGCTTCGGCGTGCCCGGCCCGGTGCGCCAGGGACGGCTGAAACTCACCAATCTTCCCTGGGAGCTCGATAGCCGGCAACTCGAGATGGATTTGAAGATCGAGCATGTCTACCTGATCAACGATCTGGAAGCCAACGCCCACGGCATACCCGAGCTGCGAGCGGACCAGATCTTCACTCTCAGCAAAGGCGATCCGGGGGCGACCGGCAACCGCGGATTGATCTCCGCCGGCACCGGTCTGGGGGAGGCGCTGCTGGCCTGGAACGGCCATCGCTACCTGCCCATGGCCTCGGAGGGAGGACATTGCGACTTCGCTCCCCGCGACGAAGACGAGATTGCGCTGATGCAGTATCTGCAACGGACCCTCCGCGGGCGCGTAAGCTGCGAACGGGTGGTCTCCGGAATGGGCCTGGCCAACATCTATGCCTTCTGCCGCGACGTGAAGGGGATGCAGGAGCCCGACTGGCTGCGGGAGCGGATGCGGAGCGAGGACCCCAATGCGGCGATCAACGAGGCCGGAGAATCCGGAGAAAGCGAGCTGTGCGCGAAGACCCTGGAGATGTTCGCCTCCGCGTACGGCGCGGAGGCCGGCAACCTGGCCTTGAAGATCCTCGCCAGCGGAGGAATGTATCTGGGCGGCGGCATCGCTCCCAAGATGCTCAAGACGCTGCAAGGCGGCGCCTTCATGAAGGCCTTCACCGACAAGGGCCGCCTGAGCGACCTGCTGGTGCAGACCCCGGTGCGTATTATTCTGGAGAGCAGAGCGGCCCTGATGGGCGCGGCGGCCTTCGCGGAAGCGCGCGCCGCGGAAATGAGCGGGCACTCCGAGCGCGCCGCGTCGCTGGAACGGAACGGCTCTCCGGCCCGGGGGCCGAGCTAGTTTGCGACCGAGCTGAATCTGGAGCAGGATCCCGGAGGCGCTCCGGCTTGGGGATCCGCTCCGGCTCAGGAGATGGGGAGTGGAATCATGAATGCGAAGACCGGCGCCAAGCGCAATGCCGATCGCAATGCCGATACCGAGGCCAACGCCAGGATTGGCCTTCGAACACTTTTCGCCGTTGTTTTGTCTGTAGCCGCGATGGCTCTGGCCTTCCCCCGTCCGGCGCTGGCGCACGCCGCTCTGGTGCGTTCCTATCCCGCGGCCAACGCGACCGTCTCCGGCTCCGAAGTGAACCTGCAGCTTGTCTACAATTCCCGCATCGACGCTTCCCGCTCGACGGTCGTTTTGGTCGGTCCCGACGGTCAATCGCGAAAACTCTCCTTCCCCCCCCAATCTGCGCCGCAGACCCTGGCGACCAAGCTGACGAAACTCACCCCCGGCCTCTACAAGCTGAACTGGCAGGTTCTCGCCAGCGACGGGCATGTCACCCGCGGGGAATTCAGCTTCCGCGTGCAATGATCGAGGCTCCGCCGCCGTGCGCCAGGCCGGTCTTCCGCGGCGCAGTCAGCCGGCGCCGCCTCCCGGCGCCGTTGTCCGCCGCAGGAGGCGCCCATGATCTGGCTCGTTAAAGACTTCGATTTCCTCAGCATCCTGCTGCGGGCGGCGGCGCTGGCCGGCGAGGCCCTGCTGCTGGGCGGCATTGCGTATTTATGGCTGGTTGCCTTCCCCATCGGGAAAATGCGCGGAACCGCGGCGCTGGAGGGAGTTTCCCGGCGCGGCATACGCCTGGCCGCGATCCTCATGGCCACTTCGGAGTTGGCTGCCGTCGCCGTCTCCAGCGCATCGCTGATGAACGGCTCCGGACTTCGGTTCCGCGATTTTTTCACCGCCAATTTTTTTGTCGCCGGAGTGGGCGGGGCGCTGGCATCGCTGCTGCTGTGGCTCTGCGCTCGGGGGCGGACCAAGGCCTCGGCCTACGCCATGTTGCCCGCGGGCCTTCTGCTGCTGGCAACCATGGTGTTGACCAGTCACGCCGCCTCCCGGCTGGACGACCGGCTCCAGCTTGTGGCGTACACCGCCGTTCACCACCTGGGAACGGCATTCTGGCTGGGCGCCATGCCCTTCCTGTTTGCCTCGTTAAACTCGGCGGCCGATGTCGAGGAGGCGAGGATCGCCGTCTCCCGCTTTTCGTGGATGGCCATCGGCGGCGCCGTCTCGCTGACGCTGGCCGGGGTCGCACTTTCGTATTTTTACCTGGGTTCGTGGAGCGGCTTCTACGCCACCGGATACGGGCAAGTGCTGGCCGCGAAAATCGCGCTTCTGCTGGCGATGCTGGCGCTCGGGGCCGGAAACTATTTTCTCGGAAAAAAGATCGCCGCCGATCCTCAGCCTTTGCTGCTGCGTCTGCGCCGCTTTACCGAGGCGGAGCTAGGCATCGGGTTCACCATCGTCCTGGCCGCCGAATCGCTGACCTCGCAGACCCCGGGCATCGATGTGCAGCAGGATCGGTTGACCCTCCCTGAGATCTACCAGCGCATGCATCCCGTGATTCCGCGGATGACCAGCCCGCCGGCTGCGCGGCTGACGCCGGCGACCTCAATGAACGTGGCGATTCAGGTGAGCGAGTTCAGCGGTCCCGCTCCCAGCGACGCCAACGACCGGGCATGGTCGGAATACAACCACCACTGGGCCGGCCTGATCGTGCTGGCGGCCGGAGCGCTGGCCGTGCTGAGCCGGGTGCGCGGCATGCGCTGGGCGCGCTTCTGGCCGCTCACCTTCGCCGGCCTTGCCGTATTCATCGTCCTGCGCGCGGATCCGGAGAACTGGCCGATCGGCCCCCGGTCGTTCTGGGAGAGCTTTTCCGCCCCCGACGTAATGGAGCATCGCGCCGCGGCGCTGCTGATTCTGGGCTTCGCCGCTTTTGAATGCTCCGTGCAGGCCGGCATCCTGCGCCGGCGCTGGGCGACGCTGGCCTTCCCCGCAATCATGGCAGTGGGAGCGGCGCTGCTGTTGCTGCACACCCATGGCGGCGCCGACGCCAAGGAAGAGATTCTGGCCCGCCTCAGCCACATGCCCGTCGCCCTGCTCGGGGCCGTGGCCGCCTGGAGCCGCTGGCTGGAGCTGCGGCTGCCTCCCAGCCGCGCCGCCAGAGCCGCGGGATGGCTGTGGCCCGTCTGCCTGGCCGCCGCCGGCATGGTGCTGCTGAATTACCGCGAAAGCTGAGACCCGCCGCAGCAAGCCGCTCCGATTCCTTTCGGGGGATGCCCAACGGGGGATCCTGCATCTACCAAGGTTGTAGGCGCATTGTCCGTCTGTTACTTGAGCGGCTACGTATGGTCTGCTTCAATCGAGTGGTGAATCCCGACCCCCAGAGTCAGATCCCCGCCCGGCAGCCCCCGGCGGGAAAACTCGTTGAATTCTCGGACCTTCGTCTGCCCACCCCGATGGGCGCGCAACCCATGCTGCTGATCGAATACGAGGACCGTCCGGGCAGCCGCTCGCTGCACAAAGTGGCGCTAACCTGCACCGGCCAAGGCAAGGGCGGAATGGTCTACTTCGGCGGTTACGATCAGGGTAAGTTCACCATCTTCCGGGCCGATTGCATTCATCGCGTCGTGCAGGTCTGACCGCTCAGACGCGATGGCTCCCATCTGACCGGCGGCGCGCGGCGAACTCCTCTCTGACAAACTCCGCCAGTGTCGCCCCGAACTCAAAGCCGCGGGCTGGCCGCTTCCCTGCTCTTCCGCCCGGCCGGCGCACGCTACCCGGGCGC
>JAJYZK010000187.1 GCA_021799945.1 Acidobacteriota bacterium | reverse complement strand
CGCCCACCGCCGCGGCGAGGACTCTGGAGAGATTGCGGCGCTGGAATGAGCGTCTGTTCCTGGCTGTCCTGCGGCATCCCCGCTTCAGCCTGATCGTGTCCATTGCGCTTTTGCCCGCAAGCCTGGCTGCGCTGGCGCTCGCGCCGATCGACGTTCTTCCCCTGCCCAACGAGGGCGTTCTGCTGGAAAGCTTCAGCCTGCCTCCCGGCAGCTCCATGCTGGATGCCGAGGCGGCGACGATGGAGATGACGCGGCGAATGCACAAGGACCCCGCCGTCGCTCATACCTTTGTCCGCATCGGATCGCCCTCGGACGGCGCTTACACCGAGCCCGCGTACGCCGGCGAGATCCAGATCCAACTGAAGCCCGATATCGACGCCAATAGTCTCGACCGCGTCGGATCGCGCCTGCTCGCCGAGAGCCAGCTCATGGGCGTGCAAACATCGCTCGATACGCCAACGATCGAAAGGGCCGGGGAAAGCCTATCGGGTCTGCCTCAACCGTTTGTCGTCGATTTGTTCGGCGGCGATATCGGTCGGTTGCGCACGCTCGCCGGACAGGTCACCGCTTATCTCCGGCGCATTCCCGCTCTGAGCGGCGTCTTCGACAACGACGGTTACCCGATCACCCAGCTACAGTTGGAATTTAAGCCGGAGGCGCTGGCGGCGCAGGGGATGACGCCCGCGCAAGTGTATGGCCAGATCGCTCCGCTGCTGAATGGAGAAGTGGCGGCGCAGGTTCCCGAAGGCAGCCTCCCACTCGACCTCTATGTGAGACTGGCCGACGCGCCCGATCGATCGCTCGCCGCCCTCAACCTGCTTCCCATCCGCACATCCGGCTGGACCCCCCTGGGGCAGTTGGCGAGCCTTCGCATGACCGCCACTCCGAACCAGATCCGCCATATCGAAGGCGCCCGAGCGCTGGAGATCCTGGCTACCCCGACGGGCCCGCTGGGCGCGGCCATTGCATCGGCGCGGCAGGCTCTGGCCGGCGTGCGTCTGCCGCGGGGCTATCGCATCAGCTTCGGCGGCCTGTATCCGCAACTGGAACAAGAGGCTCTGGGGCTGGGACTTGCGGCCTGCGCCGCGTTTTTGCTGATGGCCGGCATCATGATCCTCCAGTTCGACGGCGTGCTGGCCCCGGGATTGCTCCTGCTGCAGATTCCACTCACGTTTACCGGCGGCGCATTCGCCCTGGTCCTCAGCGGCGTCGGACTGAACGCCATGGGGATGATCGCGCTGCTCACGCTGGTCGGCATCGGGCTGAACCATGGCATCGTGCTGCTGCACAGAGCCCGCCACAATGAGAGCTCAGGCATGCCGCTCGAAGAGGCGGTTCGCGACGCCATCCAGGTGCGCTTTCGCCCGATTGCGCTCACCACTCTCACCGCCGTGCTCGGAATGTTGCCCACGGCGCTAGGATGGGGGCGCGGCGCCGCCCCGGAACAGGGCCTGGCCATTGTGATCCTCGGCGGCATCCTTTGGAGCGCCCTGCTCAGCACCAATCTTCTTCCCGCTCTCTACCTGCACAATCGGCAAAAGCGGATCTCCCGGATCGGCGCGGCATGAGAGCGAAGCTTCGCTTCCGAGGGGTATGGCGCGCCGCCTCGCTGGGCGCGTTGCTGACCGCCGGCTGCGCGCATTACCAACCCAGTCCTCTGCCCTCCGCGCCCGACCTGACGAAGACTCCGGCGCTCGAAGCGCCGGCCGGCGATTTCCGGCTTCCCGGCCTTGCGTTTCCGCCCTCTCCCGTCCATCTCTTTCCGAAGAACGGCCTGGACGAAGTGTCGGTGGTCACGCTTGCCGTCTTCGACAACCCCGACCTGAAGGCGGCTCGGCTTCAGGCAGGGCTCGCCGACGCGCAACTGCTGCAGGCCGGCCTGCTTCCCGACCCGCGGGTGGGAGCGGGATTTGCAACCTCGGCGCTGAATTACGGCTTCAACTTCGCGCTGAACGAAGACATCCAGGCCCTGATTACCCGCGGAGCAGCCAAGGCGGGTGCGGAGGCGCACCGGCGGCAGGTTCACCTGGACATCCTCTGGCAGGAGTGGCAGGTGGCGGAGCGGGCGCGGGAGTCGTTCATCCAGTCCTGCGCGGACGATCGTCTCCGGCAGGTGTTGTCGCAGACCCGCGATCTGTTCGCCGAGCGTTATCGTCAGGATGAAGAGGCGCTGCGACGAAACGACCTGACCCTGGATGCGTTCTCGACAGACCTTACCGCTCTCACCGGCGCGGAGCAAAGCCTCCATCAGTTTGAAATCGAGGCGGACGCAACGCGCCGCGGGCTCAATCAATTGCTGGGGCTGGACCCGGGTGCGCAGCTTCCCTTGACCGGATGCGGCGATCTTCGCCCCGTATCGGCGGAACAATTTCAGGAGGCGGTTACGCTGCTTCCCCGTCGCCGCGTCGATCTGCTGGCTCTCAAGGCCGGATACGAAAGCCAGGAACAGAGCGTGCGCCAGGCGGTATTGTCCCAGTTCCCCTCCCTCGGCGCCGGCGTGGAGCAGGGACGCGATCCCATCGAGGGAATCAATTATCTCGGACCCAACGTCACCCTGACGTTGCCGCTTTTCAACCGCAATCGAGGCCAGATCGCCGAGCAGCGGGCGACCCGCGCCATCCTGCGTCAAACCTACCAGGCGCGGATCGATCAGGCGGTGGGCGACGCAAGCCGCGTGTGGGCCGCGATCGCCACGATGCAGGGTCAGCTCCGGGATCTGGATGCCCGTCTCCCCGGCCTGCGGCGGATTGCAACCGCAACCGAGCTGAGTTTCCGCCAGGGCAATTCCGACGCGGCCAGCTATGTCGGAGCGAAGTCCGGCTTGCTGGCCGCACAGGCGCAGGAGATTCGACTTCAGACCGATTTGGCCAACGCAAATTCCGTGCTGAACACTCTGCTGGGTTTGCCCTTCGGCGCGCCCTAGCCGGGCGCCGCTGCGCCGGGGCATCGGGGCCGGTCAGCACAGCGCGATGGATGGCCGCCCGGCGATAAACGCTGCGAGGCAAGCCGGCGGGCATGCAAACAACCCGGCGGCAAACTAGAATTGAAGCAGAAAATACAATGCCGTTCGTTTCCCTGAAAACTCCATTCGATTCGGAAGAGCGCAGCCAGCGGCGGCATCTCATGATCTCCGACGCACTCACCCTCTGCGCGCTCTTTTTTATTACCGTCGCGCTGGGCGTGGTCACCAATTATCTTTACCAATCCTACGCCTCGCACCAGACCGAATTGGCGCACCGCTGGCTGATGCGGGGCGTCGCGAACCTGCGGGAGGGCAAGCCGCTGGCCGCAGTGGACGCACTGCAGTCGGCCCTGGCTTACGCTCCGAGTCAACGGGCGATTCAGGTGGAGCTGGCGGAGGCGCTGGCCGCCGCGGGAAGGACGCAGCAGGCCACAGCCTATTTCAACAACCTTCTGGAGACGCAGCCGGGCGACGGCAAAATCAACCTGGAGTTAGGCCGATTAGCCGCGCGCGACGGCAACATACCCGCCACCATCGATTTTTACCAGAAGGCCATCTATGGCACATGGGAGGGAGATGGGTACGTGCGCAGGCGGGAGGCGCGGCTGGAATTGATTCACTTCGAGATTTCCCACGCGCTGGACGACCAGGCTCGGAGCCAGTTGCTGCTGGCCGCGGGCAATGCTCCGGTAAACGATCTCCCGCTTCAGGTCCAGATCGGCCGGCTCATGGAACAGGCGCGGGACCCTTCCGACGCGTTGCACCTCTACCGCTCCGTTCTCCGCGTTCACCCCACTTACCTGCCGGCCCTGGAGGGCGCCGGCAGGTCGGCCTTCGGGATGGGACGCTATCTGCTGGCCAGACGCTTCCTGGACCGCTTTCTGGAGCGAGCCACGGCCGACGCATCCAGCCGCACGCCGCTTCCGCAGGAGTCCCAGGACCGAGCTCAGGACCGAGATGAGGACCGGGAGATGCTGCGCGAGACGAACCATCTGCTGTCTCTCTATCCCTCCACGCAGATCAGCCTCCGCGCCCATTCCGAGCGGATTTTGACCGACCGCAAAATCGCCTACGCTAGGTTTACAAGCTGCGCGGCGGCGCAATCGGCGCCCGGCTCCGCATCGGCGCCGGCCTCGCCTCCAGTCTCGGAAACCGCAACGGCGAAGCGCGATGCGCTCTCGATTCTGGGGCTGGCCACGCATTTGGGGCAGCGGCTTCGGCCGCAAAGCGCCGTTCCGGCCGGTCCGGCGCCCAGCCCATTTCCCACGCTGGACGACTTGAAGTCGCGCTGGGCCAAGGAACCCGCATCCATCACGGCGCCGGACCTGGAGAAGCACCCTGAACTTGCGCGGACGGAGATTCAACTGATTTACGACACGGAAAAGATCAGCCAGCAGGTTTGCGGCCCCGCCTCGGGAGACAACGAGCTTCTGCTTCGGATCGCGATGGCTCCGAATGCGGTGGAGGAGGAATGAGCGGGATCGAGAGCAACCCGCCGATCGATGCGGAGGCCATCGAGCCGATCGAGCCGTTCTACCCGCATGGCCCGAATATCCAGCGGCTGGCCCCCAACCGGGACGAGCGGCTTTTCCTGATTCTTTCCATCTTCATCGGAATCATCTCGGGCTTGCTGGTGGTCTGCTTTCGCGTGGTCATCAACTGGTTTCAGGTGCTCACGCTGGGCTCCGCGCCGCACCCGGGCCAGTTGCGCCTGATGGTGGTGCCCATGATTGCGGGCCTGGCGGTCGCGGCCCTGGTGCAACTGGCGTTTCCGGGGGCGCGCGGGAGCGGCGTCAACCAGACCAAGGCGGCTCTTTACGTCTATAACGGTTACATTTCATTCAAGACGGTTATCGGCAAATTCATCACCGCGGCCATGGCCATTGGCGGCGGTTTCTCTCTCGGTCCCGAAGATCCCTCTCTGCAAATCGGCGCGGGCGTAGCCTCCGTTGTCAGTCGCCGCCTGCGCCTTTCCCGCGAGAGGCTGCGCGTTTTCGCGCCGGTGGGCGCCGCCGCCGGCCTGGCCGCGGCCTTCAATGCTCCCATCTCCGCCATTCTGTTTGTGGTGGAAGAGGTGATCGGAACCTGGAGCGCGGTGGTGCTGGGCTCCATCGTGCTTTCCGCCATCTCCAGCGTCGTGGTCGCGCGCTGGTACTGGGGGCCGGAGCCGATGTTCCGCATTCCTTCGGTGGCTTTGACCGACTACTGGGAGCTGCTGGCCTACGCGGCGCTCGGCGTGGTTGGCGGTTTTTCCGCGCTCATCCTCTCCAAAGCGCTGGCCTATTTCCGGCTGCGCCTCCGCCAGTTTCCCAGATGGAGCCTCTTTTTGCAGCCGGCGCTGGCCGGACTGATGGTGGGCGCGATCGGCTTTTTCGGCTTTCCGCAGGTAATGGGACCCGGTTACGGGGCGATCGATCAGGCCATGCACGGCGAGTTTACCTGGAAGTTCCTGTTCGCGCTGGCGCTGTTCAAAATTCTGGCCACCACCGTGTCTTTTTCCAGCGGCACGCCAGGCGGTATGTTCGCTCCCACTCTCTTCGTCGGGGCCATGCTGGGGGCCTCCATCGGAACGTTCGAAAAGGTGTTTTTTCCGCAACTCGTCGTATCCGTAGGCTCCTATGCTCTGGTGGGCATGGGGGTTCTTTTCGCCGGCTTTCTGCGCGCCCCGCTAACCTCCGTATTCATGGTGTTGGAGGTCAGCGGCAATTATGCGATCGTTCTCCCGGTGATCCTGGCGAATACCATCGCCTATCTGCTTTCCCGCAGCCTGCAGCCGGTTCCTATTTTCGAAGTATTCACGCATCAGGACGGCCTCGATCTGCCCTCCATGGAGGAGCTGCGGGAAGAGCGGCCGCTGCATCTGGAGGATGCCTTGCGTTCTCTCCAATCGCCGGTGCTCACCGGCGCCGAAACGATCGAGCAGGCCACCGCCCAGATGCGGGAACAAGGAAATCAGCCCCTCCTGATCAATCTCCGGGATGGCTCATGGTATGCGCTGAGCCGGGAGGAGTTGGCCGCCGCCGCGGCCAACTCCGATCCGCAGGCGCGTCTCGAATCGGCTCTGAAGAGCGAGCGCGTGCCGGTCTTATTTCCGGACCTGCCGCTCGATAGCGCCATTCCCTATTTCGCCCGTTGGCCGGTGCTGCCCATCCTGAATCGGGCCCGCAAAGGCGCGCTGGAGGGGGTGGTTTCGCTGGACGACGTGCTCAAGCGCTACCAGAGCCGATGACGGGCCGTCTTTTCGGCGGTCTGTCATCGGGCCGGAGCGGGACGCCGCCGGCGTGGATTCCCGCCCTGCTCACCCCAGCGGTGTTTCTGTTGCACGGCTATCATCCCCTGGCCGACGACGGCGCGGTCTACGTTGCCGGGGTCCGCAAGCTGATCGACGGAGGGCTGTACCGGACGGACGCCGTATTCGCGTTCTCCCTCACCCGGTTCTCCGTCTTCGCCCATCTCCTCGCCTGGAGCGTGCGCGCGACGGGGATTCCGGCCCGCGATTTCCTGTTCGCCTGCCACCTGGCTTCCATCCTTCTCTATCTGCTGGCCT
>JAJYZK010000186.1 GCA_021799945.1 Acidobacteriota bacterium | reverse complement strand
GGGAAAACCACCGCTCGCCACGCCAGCCAGGACTTCGTGGCTTTTCTGAAGAAAGTTGTCGCCCTGTGCCCGGCCGGACAGCAGATTCACATCCTCCTCGACAACCTCGCGGCACACAAGACGGCGCTGGTAGGCGAATTTCTGGAGCAGAATCCCCACGTCCGGTTCCACTTCACGCCTACCTGTTCTTCGTGGCTGAATCAGGTCGAACTCTGGTTCTCCAAAATCGAGCGCGAGGTCGTCGCTCGCGGGGTCCTCACTTCCGTCGCCGACCTGGCCCGCAAGCTGCGCCGCTACATCAATGACTGTTCGGCCAATGCAAAACCCATCCGGTGGAAGTACTCAGACCCCCTGAAACGCATCTCCGCTAACGCATTCTCTGCGACAGTCCACTAGAAGATCTCCCGAGCGGCGTTGCTCAGCTTGCGATCGGGAATAAACTGGCAGCCGAAGACGCGGAAGTTCTGCACCTGCCGCAACGAAAATACCGGGGCCGCCGACGGCCTGGGGGTCCGGACGCGGAAGAGATCGGCTCCGTCGACATCGGTCATGGCAAAGGCCGGGCGCATGTCCGGCTTTTCTACGGCAATCTCGACATTGCCCATCTCCAGATTCTTCACATGCCGGACGAAGAACCCGGTGGCGGGCAGATCCCCGAACATGACAGGCTCCGGGTATGCGTTCTCCTTTTCCGGAGGGTCGAGGGCGGCCATGGCGGCGTCTCCGCCGCCGACCTGCTGTAAGTAGACATCGCCGATTTTCAGGTCTTCAATCGGATGCCCGGGAATGCCGGACAGGATGGAGGGCAATTGCGAGGCGTGGGAGCAGGTGACGTTGGAGATCAGCACCCGCTTCAGCGTGCCGATCGCGGCGCCCTGGGGTCCGCGCATGCGAGAACCCAACCGCAGGAAGAAGGGCGCGTTCACGATATTGCGCATGGTCACGCCGACAAAGCTGATGTCTTCGCAATGCGCGCCGTCCACGGTTTCCAGGCAGAAGCCCCGGCAGCGATCGAAGACGCAGTTGGAGATGGCGATGTTGAGAAACCCGCCATTCGACTCGGTGCCACACTTGATTCTGCCGGTGCCGCGCGCCCGCTGCTCCTCCGGCAGAAGCTTCCAGGAGCCATCCAGCACGGAGCCCACGACGTAGCCCCCGGTGACCATACAGTTGGAGATGGTTACATTTTCCGTGGCCCGGGCAAAGCCGAGAGCGTAAGAGCTCTTGGGACATATGCCGTCGTCAAAGGGCGAATTCACCGTGCAGTTCGCGATGCGCACATTGCGGCAGCAGTCGATGTCCATCCCGTCCCGGTTGGTGTCGATTTTGAGATCGTCGATGGTCAGGTTGTCTACGCCTGTGGCCAGGATGCCGAACCACCCCCCCTGCAAAATGGAGAAATTGCGCAGTTCGATGTTTCGGGAGTTTTTGAGAGCGATGGCCTTGTTTCCCACGCCGGGGGCGGTGGTGGCGGGCAGATCCTTGTCTTCTGCATGGCCCCGGCTGAGCCCCTTGCCCCAGATAAGTCCGGGGCCGGCGATCGAGACGTCGTGCACGTTATCGCCCCAGATCAGGCTATTTCGCCAGTGATTGTGGCCGTAATCCTGGTGGGGCTCGATCGCGGGATCCTGGGGTTCGGCGCCGTCATAGCCGGTGGAAGAGCCTTCCAGCGGCGTGGATGCGGCCAGCAGGACAGCGCCCTGGTCCAGATACAAACCCACCCCGCTCTTCAACCGGATGGAGTAGCAGGCATAGACGCCAGCCGGAAAATAGATCGTCCCTCCGCCCGCCGCAGCAGCCGCTTCAATGGCGCGGTTGACCGCGGGGCTGTCGATCGTCGATCCGTCGCCCCTGGCCCCCATGGCCCTGATATTGAAGATGCCGGTCTGCGCCTCCGGTTGCTGGGCCGATGCCCTCGTCGATATGGCCAGAGCCGCGGGGACTGCCCCGATGAAACCGCTCTTCGCCGCCGCCGAAAACAGCTCTCTGCGCTTGATAGGTCCATTCCTCCAGCCACCCGAAAATCCGGATCACGCGGGCACGGAACACTTTAATGAGGCATTACCGGGGCCGTCAAGATCGGCTGACCCGCCGCGGCCGCAGGAGGCGGCATCCTCCGTACGGCAAAATCCGTAGACGAGGGGGATTGCGGAAGGCCAGCGGGTGTATATTGGCCGCAAGCCGGAAGCCACAATTTGGATGTTCCCCGTAGAGAGAAATCAGACTGGCCCGGGAGAAGCAATCCGGACCTAACGACAAACGGAGACGCGAATGAGTAAGTCCGAGCCCCAAACCTTCAAGAACCACGCACGATTCGACCCGATCTTCCATTTCTTCCTCGTCTGGATTGCGCTTGCCAGCTTTGTCATCTCCGTCGTTTACCTCGTTCATCGGCCAGGTTTTTACTCCGCTTGGATGGTGGTGGTTGCGCTCGCGGCGTTCCTGGCCTTTTTCAAACTCCGCACCTATCCGATGAAGGTGCAGGACCGCGTGATCCGGCTTGAAGAGCGCTTGCGCCTGCAGGCGCTTGCCCCGGCGGAGTGGCGCAGCCAGATATACCATCTGACCGAAGACCAGCTGATCGGATTGCGCTTTGCCGCGGACGACGAAGTGGTGGAGCTCGCCAAGCAGGCCCTCCAAAACAACCTGAATCGCAAGCAAATCAAGGAGCGCATCCAGTCCTGGCGTCCCGACTACTGGCGGGTCTGAAAATACCTCTCGGCTACCGGCCTTCAATGTGGTCGCGCGCTTTCCCCCCTTCAGCGATGAGGCGTTTATGGGAGAACGGATCCTTCTCGATCGAATGCAGTTTGGATTCACGATCACCTACCATTATTTATTCCCGCAACTCACTATGGGCCTCGCCCTGCTCATGGTTGTGTTGAAGTCGATCGGAATTCTGCGCAACGACTCGGATTATGAAGACGCGGCCCGGTTTTGGGCCCGGATCTTTGCCATAAATTTTGTCATGGGAGTCGTCACTGGAATTCCCATGGAGTTTCAGTTCGGAACGAATTGGTCGCAGTTCTCCCGCATGACCGGCGGCGTCATCGGGCAGCCCCTGGCCATGGAGGGGGTTTTCTCCTTCTTTCTGGAGTCGGCGTTCCTTGGATTATTCCTGTTCGGGGAAAAGAGGCTTTCCCGATGGGCGCACTGGGGAGCCGCCTTTATGGTGTTCTTCGGTTCCTGGATCTCCGGCTTTTTTATTATTGTCACGGACGCGTGGATGCAACATCCCGTAGCCTATCGCCTCCTGCCCGGTGGTGTGTATGAAGTCACCAGCTTCTGGGGGCTGCTTCTTAATCCCTGGGCCCTGAGGCAGTTCGCGCATACGATGTGCGGAGCGGTGGTCACTGCGTCGTTCGTCATGGCGGCGGTAGGCGCATTCTACGTATTGGAGGACCGCTTCGCGCGGCATGGACGCCTGTTCCTCCGCGTCGCTGTAATCTCCGGGCTGGCAAGCTGCACCCTGATGATTTTCCCTACCGGAGACATGCAGGGCAAATTCATGTCCATTCATCAGTCGGTGACAACCGCTGCGATGGAAGGGCTCTTCGAATCCGAAAGGGGCGCGCCTATGGTTTTTATCGGCCAGCCCAACATGCAGGAGCAGCGGATCGACAATCCGATCGCCGCCAGCAAGGTCCTCAGTTTGCTGATATACGGGAATCCCTCCTCTGAGGTGCGAGGATTGGATGCGTTTTCCCGCGACCAGTGGCCGACAAACGTTCCTCTTTTATTTTTCGCGTATCACATCATGGCCGGGCTCGGAACCTATTTTGTCGCCCTGATGGTTTTGGCGGCTTTGGCCTTGTGGCGCCGCGCATTGTTTGTCTCGCCCTGGATTTTGTGGCCTCTCATGCTCAGCTTTCCCCTGCCCTACATCGCCAACACAGCCGGATGGATGTCGGCGGAAATCGGCCGCCAGCCCTGGATCGTGTATGGCCTGGTGCGTACGGTGGAGGGCTATTCCCGGCATATCTCTTCCGGCAACATCCTGTTCACTCTGCTCGGGTTCATGGGCATGTACGCGGCGCTGTCGGTAGTATTCCTACTCCTGGTGTATCGCATCGTAGACCGGGGCCCCGGCGCGCCGCCCGCAAAATCTGCCGCGGTTGCCCAATTAGAAGCGACGTAGCCGAAACCGGAAGGGATGGGAAGAGCGTTGTGGGATTGATCTGGTTCTGCCTGGTTGCGTATATGCTGGCCGCCTATGTGGTGTTGGATGGCTTCGATATCGGGGCCGGCATTCTCCACCTCGTGGCTGCGCGCGACTCATCGGAGCGGGCTCTCGTCCTACAGAGCATCGGGCCGGTGTGGGACGGCAATGAAGTCTGGCTCATTGCGGCCGGCGGCACGTTATTCTTCGCATTTCCGATTCTTTACGCATCTTCCTTCAGCGGCTTCTATCTTCCGTTGACCATCGTATTGTGGCTCCTCATGCTTCGCGGCGTATCCATCGAGCTGCGCGGCCAGTTGAAGATTCGCGTCTGGAGAGATTTTTTTGATGGCGTTTTCGCCTGTTCCAGCGGAATCCTCGCCATATTCTTTGGCGCCGCCTTGGCAAACGTAATTCGAGGCGTGCCTCTTGGTCCGGATGGCTATTTCTTCGCCCCCTTGTGGACCGACTGGCGAGTTGGAGCCTACCCCGGAATTCTCGATTGGTACACCGTAATCGGCGGCCTTCTCGCCTTCTTTGCCTTGGCCATGCATGGAGGGCTATACCTCGCAGTCAAGAATCAAGAGAGCTTCCAGACTCGCGCCCGAATCATATCGCAACGGCTGTGGCCCGCCGTGGTAGTCCTGACGGCGATTGGATTGCCGGCAACCGTGGTCGCCCGGCATGATTCTCTCGACAATTACCTGCGGCATCCGATCGCCTTTATCATCCCGCTGCTGGTGATCTTCTCCTTGGCCCAGGTCATCCTGAAATCCCGCAAGAGACTCGATCTTGCCGCCTTTTTATTTTCTTGCTGCTATCTTGCGGCCATGCTGATTGGCGCCGCATTTGGGTTATATCCGGTGGTGCTGCCATCGAGCAACGACCCGGAACGCAGTCTCACCGTTGCCAACGCCATCGCCGGCCACCATGGTTTGAGCGTCGGTCTCATATGGTGGAGCTTCGGTTTGCTGCTGGCGACCGGATATTTTGTGCTGATCTACCGAAAATTCCGTGGAAAAGTATCTGCGGAATCGCCCGGATATCACTGATAGGTCGCGCAACGGCGCCTGTCTTCCTTGAAAAGCCAGCCTCGCGTTCCTGGATCTGCGCCTCACTTTACGGAGACGCCGGCTCGAAAGTGACTCTGCCTCCGCGCTTCTCGGCGCGCCAGGTCCGCCGCGGATCAAGATCCGGAAGCGGACGGCCATTGCGCCAGATATGCGCGGGGTGACCGGGGTCGAATACGGCGTCGTAACGGTCCCCCATCCATTCCTGATTGCGAATGTAGAGTTTGCCCAGCGAAGGGTCCGGCGCAACAGTTAAATTTTCGCCCGCCCACGAATGCAGTCCCGCGACATCCGGCAAGACCAGCGTATCGAGCGCATCGTAACCCATGATGCGGACCGAGCCGATGGCATGTTCTCCGGGCGGGTAGAGTCTGGGATGGACATTCTCCGGCAGAACCGGCCCCTGGTTCGCACGGATCGCGCGGACCAGCCAGGTGAAGCCCTCCCGTGCGTTCCCGCTGCGGGCCAGCGCCATTCCCACATAGCAGAAGATGCGAGGCCATGCGGGACCACGCCAGTACCCGCCCCAGTGCGGAGTATCGAAGGCCAGGGTGGGGAGCAGGGCGCCATTGAATTTATCCGGATCGTTGAGCCGCTGCATCATGGCCGCGATGCGCCGTGGATCTTTTTCAAAGTAGAGGAGGTAATACGCGTCCAGGCTTTCCCCTGCGGTCCAGAGCTTCCCGGTTTTCTCATCCAGGTCCCAGTAGCGTTGCGTGGCGGGATCCCAAAGCTTGTCTCGCACCGATTGCAGGGTTTGCGAAAATTCCGTCCGCCATGGCGAAGGGCTTTGCCCCTGAAGCTCTGCAAGCCAGGCCATTTCGCGCAAGCTCCACAGATTGAAGACCTGCTCGTTCACCGCTGCCGTGGGGTCGCCGTGGAGGTCGACGAACGGGGAGTCCTTGTCATCCCAGCCGGTCTCGTATTTGTGCAGCCATTCGATCAGGCCATCCTGGCTTGGATCGCGCACCCGAAGCAGGCTCCGGCAGTAGGCGAGCAGCGCCTGCCAGACCGTGCGGTCCCCGGCGGCGCCGCCCGGTTTTGCCTTGAGTATGCTGCTGTCGCCGGTGAGACGGACATATTCGCCCACCAGCGTCGCCTGCACGGGAACGCCCTGGGTTTCGCGCTCAGGACCTTTGGCCGCAAAGGTGCTGCGTCCGGAGGGGAAAATGGTCCAGGCGCTGGTTCCCTCGCCTTGTGCGTTCACCGAGTAGCGGAACCAGTTGAGGATGGCCGCGCGGGCAAGATCGCCGCGGTTGGTTCCCGCCAGCGCGATCGCTTCCGCGACGCCATCATTGCTC
>JAJYZK010000185.1 GCA_021799945.1 Acidobacteriota bacterium | reverse complement strand
AAATTTATTCTGCCGCACTCCACACGGCGTCCGGTGAGACGCCTCACGTTCGCTCCCCCCAGAGACTGGCCAGCCCCGGCCGTGTGCTCACCCGGCCGGGGCTGTCGTTGTGCATTCGGCAAGAGAACCCGTAAGCCGAATTCTGTTTTGTGCAGTCATTCCTCTAGACGCCGCGTTGCCGCGGGCGTTCATCAGCGACCTACCCGGAGGTTCCGGCAATTGCTCGATCCGCCTTGCCGCATCGGGCCGATGCGCAGCCGGCGCCTGGCTCTTGGCCCCGGCTTCCCTCCCTATTTGGTCTTGCTCCGTGTGGGGTTTACCCTGCCGCCGCCTTTACAGGCGGCGCGGTGCGCTCTTACCGCACCTTTTCACCCTTACCTCGGGCGGCAAAGCCCGCGGCGGTATGTTTTCTGTGGCACTGGCCGTCTTTGCGCCTTGAAGCGCAAAGCCCGGACGTTATCCGGCACACTGCCCTGCGGAGTTCGGACTTTCCTCCACCTCCGCGCCTGGGGCGCATCGGCAGCGACCGTCCGGCTCGCCTGCACATTCTCCATGGTAGAACACTCCGGTCGAGCCATGCCCGCCGCCGCTCGCTCGCCGGGGATAAAGACGCGGCCCTCCCCGGGCAAAGCTACGCCGGGAATGACCATCCAACCCCGAAGGACTGCCATGCAGTTCCGCCTTCCTACGGCCTTCGGACGCAAGCCCGCCGAATGGCTACAATACGGGAGGCAGCACCTCAGGACCGTGCGCGGCGCGGTCTATTCTTTTCGCGGCGGACGAAGTCCTCCGCCAAGAGAACGCAACGGAAAAGGATCGCGGCGACGGATTCCGGCGCATGGTCCCCAAAACCACAGAAGCATGGGGGGAGCCCGGTCCGAATTCCGGCTCTCCTTATCAGACAGGAGTTGGTATGGAACGCACAGCGAGCGCGGTGTGGCACGGCAACCTGAAGGAGGGGAAAGGCAGAATTTCCACTCAGAGCGGAGTGCTCAAAGACAGTCAGTACTCCTTTTCAACCCGGTTCGAGAGCGGCGCCGGAACCAATCCCGAAGAGTTGATCGCGGCCGCCCATGCGGGCTGCTTCACCATGGCGCTGAGCAATCAGTTGACCATCGCGGGCTTTCCGCCGGAATCTCTGGAGACGACCGCGGCCGTCACCCTCGACCGTACGGACGAGGGGCTGAAGATCACCAAAATTCACTTGAAAACCGTGGCCAAGGTTCCCAAGGCCGATCATGCGGCCTTCGCCAAAGCGGCGCAGGACGCCAAGGACGGCTGCCCCATCTCGCTGCTCTTCAAGAACAATACGGCGATTACCCTGGATGCCAAGCTGGCCTAGGCGTGAAGCCCGTTCCAGGAGGGCCGGAGCCCGGCGCGGCCAGGCGCCGGCCCTCCTGGAACAATCTTGAAAACAATCTCGAAGAGAATCTCGAAAACCAGCGCCGCTCAATTCGTCTGTTTCCGGCTCCCGTCGGGCGCCGGCGGCAGGTCGAGCGCGATCAGCTCGAATTGCGTCCCCGGGCTGCGCCTCTGGCGAAAGACGACCAGGTGCTGGTGGCGCAGGGAGCCGGCTTTCAGTTGAACTTCGCTCCCTCCGAGATCGACGTTGGGAAAGGGGGAGCCGCCTCCCAATCCGCAGGTCAGTTCATCGCCCGCCGGTGGCCTGTCCGTGGGCCTGTTTCGGATCCTGTTTCCGGCGCATTCGATGGGAACGCCGTAGCTTTGCAATGCCTGACGATAAAAGGCGATGACCTTCTCCTGGGGATCGGGCGTCGCGTAGCCGGCGACCTTCACCCGCATTCGCCACTCTCCGAATCCCATCTCCACGTCGGCCGACTGATCGCCGTCGCTGCTCTCGCGGCTGGCCCCGGGATACGCCGGCAGACCCAGATCGGCGGCGGTAGTCTGGTTCTTCGTTACGGCGATGCCTCCGAGAGGGGTGGAGATTTTGACGTCCTGGCCGCCCCCGACGCCTGACTGATTCACCACCTGCACCTTGCATCCGGCGGTCCCGCAGGCGAGCGCGACCAGGGCGACGGCAAGGGTGACGGCTCCGGGGCTCTGCGCGCAGGTCATAGATCCAGCCTCACCCATCGATTGATGCAACGAAGTTCCGCAAAAAAGCGGTGCGTCAGGATGTACGGAGAAACAGCCGGCGCGGTTCCCGCATTCTTCTGCGCCTTGTCGAATCCGCGCAAGAAAAAGCTTTTCCGGAAGCGAAGCTGGCCTATACTCGGCCTATACTCTTGGCGCCAGGGTGGGGAAGTCGACAACCCAGCCCGCCCGTCAGCCTTCCGCATGCCCTCGCACCTGCCTCATTCTCGTGGGTCGGAAAAGCCGGAGATTCCGGACAAGCTGTATTTCCGGATCGGCGATGTGGCCAAGCTGTGCGGCGTGGAACCCTACGTTCTGCGCTTCTGGGAGAGCGAATTTCCTCAGCTTCGCCCGAATAAGAGCGGAACCGGGCAGCGGCTCTACCGCCGCCGGGATGTCGAGATGGCCCTGCGCATCAAGAGGCTTCTCTACACGGAGGGCTACACGATCACTGGCGCCCGCCAGGCGGTCATCGCGGAGACCCGAAAAAAATCTCCTCAGCCGGAACTCCCCTTGCAGCAGCAGAAGGCGGTCGAAAAGGCCGAGGTGCGCCTGCACAAGGCGCGCAAGGAGCTCAGGGAGATTCTCGGGTTGCTGGCGAGCCCCCAGCCGCAATTGCCGCGCCGGCCCGGAGACCGATCGCATCGCGAAGCCTCGCCGGGACCGGAGCTTTTCGAGGTTTAGCCCGGTTTAGCCCTGGTTCTAATGTCTCACGGGCTGTTTCCGCACGGCATCGAGCGTCTGCTGGGCGCTCTCCAGCAGAATGGAGCCGGTGTTCATGAAGCGCTCCATGGCCTGCATCGCGCAGTTCTGTCCGCAGACATGATAGAACTCCGGGTTCTGGCTGTCGGCCCAGTTCCACGGCATCAGCGTGAATCGCTGGCGCGGCTGGCCCTCCTCAAAGCATGGAACCTCTCCGAGCGCCACCATCCACCAGTGGTTGGATTCGCCTTTTTTCGCGTTGCAGATATCGCAGGTAAATGAGACGTCCCAGACCATCGTTCACCTCGGTCCTGCTCATGAGACGCGCACCGGGACGGGACCGGAAGCGCAATTGGCGGCTTTGTGGCTATGCTACACCGATCCGATGGGAAGTGACGTTCCCCCAAAACCGCAAGCGATGACGCTGCGGGAAGATCGCGGAAGGGAAAGCCTGCCCCTGCAGCATGACCTCGGGGCCAATTCAGATAATCAAAAGGGACCAGAAACGGGACAGTTGGAGTGGACAAAATCATCGATGCGCGGCGGCTCTGCTTCGCGAACCGCAACGAACGCGTAGTCCCCGCCGCGCGCGCCTGCCAGCAGGAAGAGCCGCCTATCGCGGAAAGCGCCGGTAGTGACGGCCGGCCGCGCGCGGATATAATCAGGGGGGCAACCCTCCGGAGAGATGGCCGAGTGGCTGAAGGCGGCGGTTTGCTAAACCGTTGTAGGGTCAAAAGCTCTACCGGGGGTTCGAATCCCCCTCTCTCCGCCACTTCAGAACAGAACTGCGAACGCCGGGCGTAGCCGGCTTTGCGCCGGCCGCGGCGGTCAGCGATCTCGACGCGCTGCGCGAGCGCGCGGAGATGGTCGCGGCGGTAGCCGCCGTCGTCGATCCTGATTCGCTCGCGCGCTGTCCTGGCGAACCTCTGGACCGTTTGCGGCGTGATCGCCTGTTGGCCGCGACGACTCCAGCGTCGCGGTGGACCTGCCGCTCACGCTGGCGCGCGGTCGAGACATTCCGGCAGCATCGCGCCGCTCCGCTCGCGAGCGAGCGGCCGATTGCTATCCGCCAATGCCCTATTCCTTCCCGGCAACCCGGTAACGAGGGGAGCGCCGGCGCTCAATTCGAACCTTGATCGCTTGGCAAGCCCCCGCCGGGCCGGCCTGCTCGCGCCCAAGCGGTCATGGTTCAGCTTGCCTTGCGCGACAGCGTGAGAGGCAGGTCCACCGCGACGCGGTCGTGCATCACCTTGGGCGTGATGCGGCCCCGCTCGCCGCGTTCAAGGCGGACCAGGCCGTAGCCCTCCATCGTGCGCAGCGTGCGCGAGAGGTTCGACTTGGCCTTGCCGGTAATCCGCGCCAGCTCGTCGAGCGAACTAGGCGCCTTCTCGGCGATGACGCGCAGCAGCTCGCGGTTGCCGGCCGACAGCACCTTGGCGAAGGACTCGGTCGAAGTGAACCAGACCTTCGGCTCGTCGGCCGCCACACGACGCTCGCCGCGTGCGACGGCCATAGTGCGGGCCTTCATCTCGTCGTAGCTGGCGATGCCGACCTTCAACGTCGTCATGGGATTACTCCTCTCTCGCGCAACACCGCGTCCACTGTCGCCCAGAAGTCGGCGAGCAAGGTCGCCGCGTCCCGGTATTCGTACGGCCGGATGGTCCGCAGCCGGTGGCGATGGTCCTGCGGATCGCCGCGCTTCTGCCGCCCGACCGGATGGGCGTTGTCGAAGCCGACCAGCCGCTCGCCGTCCGGCCCGTGCAGTGTGAGCGAGTAGTCGATGCCGTGTGGCTTCTCCGGCGGCACCGGCACCCGCGTCACCACGAACCGAACCCAGTGGCCGCCGTCCAGGTCCACCACGAGAACCTGCCCGTCGAGATCGAGAAGCACATCGAGGATCGGGTCACGTGGCTCCGTCGCGGCATATAGTTATCATATTGAAGCAACACAAGCAAGGGACGGCTTTGGGCGTGTCGTTAGCACATGATATGTCCGGTGGAGAGAGCAAAGGAAATGTTCGCATAGCGGGCGGCGAGGATGGATCCATGCGAACAGGCGTGGAGGGCTATTCGAGGGCCGCCGTGGAGCGGGCGATGAAGGTGCAGGAAGTGATTTTGCGGGCCATGGCGAAGAAGATTGCCTGGTGGCAGGCGGCGGAGATCCTCGGTCTCAGCGGCCGGCAACTGCGGCGCTTGCGCTGGCGGTATGAGACCTACGGTTACGACGGGCTGATCGACCGGAGACGCGGCCGGCCGAGCGAGAAGCGCGTGCCGGTGGCGCTGGTCGAACAGGTGCTGGGGCTTTACCGGGAGCAGTACTTCGACCTGAACGGCGACCGGGTCGAGGGTGTCTTGATTTCCGTGTAAATGTCTGTTCCTCGATACTGGAGGGAACAGAAGGAACTGGATAAAGAGCTGATCGACAAGTTGCTGGCCGGGTACAAGGGTCCGGAGGACCTGATCGGCGAGCAGGGGCTGCTGAAGCAGTTAACCAAGGCGCTGGTGGAGCGGGCGATGCATGCCGAGTTGACCCACCACCTGGGCGATGAGAAGCACGAGGCCGCTGGCCGGCTGAGCGGCAACTCCCGTAACGGCGCCAGCCGCAAGAAGTTGAAGGGCGACTTCGGCGAAGCCCAGATCGCGGCGCCGCGCGACCGCAACGGCACGTTCACGCCGCAGATCGTCCCGCCCCATCGGCGGCGCTTCACCGGCTTCGACGACAAGATTCTGTCGATGTACTCGCGGGGCATGACGACGCGCGAGATTCAAGGCTATCTGGAAGAGATCTACGGCGTGGAGGTGTCGCCGTCACTGATCTCCTCGGTCACCGACGCAGTGATCGAAGAGGTGAAGGAGTGGCAGAGCCGTCCGCTGGAGCCGCTCTATCCGATCCTGTTTCTGGACGCGCTGATGGTGAAGATGCGGCACGAGGGCCGAGGGGAGAACCGCGCCGAGTACGTGGCCGTGGGCATCGATCTGGAAGGCCGCAAGGATGTTCTGGGCCTGTGGACCAGCGCCAACGAAGGCGCCAAGTTCTGGCTGCAGGTGCTCACCGAGATCCGTAACCGCGGCGTGGAGGATATCTTCATCGCCTGCGTGGACGGGCTGAAGGGGTTTCCGCAGGCCATCGAGACGGTGTTTCCGCAAGCCCAGGTGCAGACCTGCATCGTGCGCCTGGTGCGGGCCAGCCTGAACTACGTGGGCTGGAAAGAACGCAAGCCGGTGGCCACGGACCTGAAAGAGGTTTACCGCGCAGCGACCGCCGAGGAAGCTGAACGACGGCTGGCCGAGTTCGCTGCCAAGTATGACAGCCGCTATGCTCCCATCGCGGCATTATGGCGGCGGCAGTGGCCGCAGGTGATTCCGTTCTTCGCCTTCCCGGCCGAGATCCGCAAGGTGATCTACACCACCAACGCGGTCGAATCGCTGAACATGAGTCTGCGCAAAGCCCTGAAGCCGCGCATGGCTTTTCCCAGCGAAGACGCGGCCTTGAAGGTGATGTACCTGGCGCTGCGCAACGGGATTCGCAAATGGGAACGCTCGATCCACTGGAAGGCGGCGCTGAACTGCTTCACGCTGCTGTGGGAAGACCGCATCCGGCCAAATAATCCAACTATCCGGGGCATAGAAATGGAAGAAAATTCCGCCCGGACGATAACAACCAGGAACAGCGTTTACACAGAATCTCGAACACTACCACCGGGTCGGTGTGGGCGCGATATATTTCGTCGTGATG
>JAJYZK010000184.1 GCA_021799945.1 Acidobacteriota bacterium | reverse complement strand
TACCGGCACCGCGGGGTGCTGGTCTCCTGGGTGGAACGCAAAAGCGGCTACACCCTGCTCGCCGCACTCCCCCACCGCACCGCTCAAGCCTTTACGGTACCATCCGAAGATTGGCCAACGATTGGCCGGGGTCCGGCCTGGGCGCGGCGCCGCCGGTCGACGGAAGAGCCGGGAATGGGATGAATCGAGGCGACATTCACCGCGAAGCGAAGGGAAGATCGAGCGTCTCGGTTGTGGGCCTGGGCAATTGGGGCAGCTCGCTGGTGAACGCCTTGCGCGTGGCCGGCGCGCCCCTGCGAGAGATTGTCGTCCGCTCCGAAGCGGCGGCAGTGCGAGAGCGCAGGAGGCTGCGCCGGACGGGCGGTCCGCGCATCGCCACGCTGGCCGAGGCCGAGCTGGATGCCGAGTTTCTCTGGCTCTGCGTGCCGGACGCGGCGATCGCGCGCACGGCCCGGCAGGTGGCGCGGCAATTGGCCCGGCGAGGGAGGGGTCGCAGAGCAGGCGCCGCGGGAGGCCAGATCGTTCTGCACTCCAGCGGCGCGCTGAGCCGGGCCATTCTCGCGCCCCTCGGGCGCCACGGACTGGCCACCGCGTCGGCGCATCCGCTGATGAGCTTTCCGGGCAGGGATCCGGTATCGATCGAAGGGGTTGGATTCGCGGTGGAGGCCGAGCCCCCGGTCCGCCGCCGGATCGCAACTCTGGTTCGCAGGATCGGCGGCAGACCCTTTCGCATCGACGGCGAGGCCAAGGCCTTGTATCACGCCGCGGGCGCGATGGCCTCGCCCCTGCTGGTGGCGCATCTGGCCGCGGCCGAGGAGGCTGCGGCCCTCGCTGGGATTGCTCCGCGGCGTGCGCGCCAGTTGATCGGGGCCATCGCCCGGGCCAGTCTCGAAAATGCGATTCGACAGGGCGCCGAGCGGAGCTTCAGCGGACCTTTCGCCCGCGGCGATAGCGGAACGGTTCTTCTGCATCTGCAGGCTCTCGGCGCGCATCCGTTCTTGGATGGTGTGTACCGGGGATCCGCGCGCTATGCGCTGGAGGGTTTGCCCATCCGCCGCCGCCGAGCGCTCCTCCAGGCTCTGAACCGGGCGTGAGAGACTAAGGAAGATCGAAACGATGCATTGCTGTCCGATCCACTCGAAACTCCCGCCCGGCAGGCCGGCGCGGGAGCCAGCGCAGGTAAGGCCGTGACCGCCGAGTGTTACCCGATCTCCATTCTGCCGGAGTTGAGCCGGCTCTTCCTCGACTTTTGCGAGCGCCACGACGCGCTGAGCCCTTTTTATCCGGCGAGCGCTTTTTCCACGGATTGGATGACGGCTCCGGTCCGGCTCTCCGCTCCGCGCCGATCGGAGCTTTGCTCGCGGTTGGAGGAGCAGAGCCGGGAATATGGCGCCGCTCCTCCCGCGCTGGAGAACATCGCCCGCCTGCGAAATGGCGCGGGGGCGGTGGTGACCGGGCAGCAGGTGACGCTCTTCGGCGGGCCGCTGTTCACGCTGTTCAAGGCGGCCACAGCGATCCGCCGCGCCCGGGAGGCCTCGGCCTCCGGCTATCCGCACGTTCCGGTGTTCTGGTTGGCGACGGAAGATCACGATCTGGCCGAGGCGGATCATATTGCGCTGCCGGCGAAGGGTGAGATTCGCGTTCTGCGCGCTCCCGCCGCGGGCGCCGCGGGGGCGCCGGTCGGCGAGCTGCGGCTGGGCGAAGGCCTCGACGATGTCCTGCGGCAGGCGGCGGAGATTCTCGGCCCGGGGCCGTTCCTGGAGTCACTCCGGCGCTGTTACCGTCCCGGCGCGACCTTCGGCCGAGCCTTTGCCGAGCTGCTCTCCCGGATATTCGCCGCGCAGGGCCTGATTGTGATCGATGCCTCCTCGCGCGGCTTTCATGCCCTGGGCCGCGACGTTCTGCGGGCGGCTCTGGTGCGGGCCGATGAGTTGCACAGCGCCCTGGCCGACCGCGCGGATGAACTGGAGGCGGCCGGCTATCATGCGCAGGTGCTTACGCCGCCCCAGTCGAGCCTCCTTTTTCTCATTGATGCGGACTCCGGGGCGCGGCTGCCGCTGCGGCGTCCGAGTCCGGGGCAATGGCTGGCCGGCGAGCGAACGTATTCCACCGGCGAGCTGCTGGAGGTTCTCGACGAGGCGCCGGAGCGCTTGAGTCCGAATGCGCTGCTGCGCCCGGTCTTCCAGGATGCGATCCTGCCCACCGCGGTGTACGTCGGAGGTCCGTCGGAGATTGCCTACTTCGCCCAGTCGCAGGTACTCTACGAGCGCATCGCCGGCCGCACAACGCCGGTGCTGCCCCGGCTCTCCGCCACGTTGATCGAACCGGGTGTGGCCAAAATCCTCGCCCGGCATGAGATTTCCCTGCCCTGGGTGATGGAGACCTCGGCGCGCGATCCGCTGGAGCTGGCGCAGACGCTGGGGGCCAGAGCCCTGCCCGCGGAATGGAAACGGCGGCTCGCCGCCGCAGGCCACGCGCTGGAGGCGGAGCTTGCGGCCCTGACGGAATACGCCGCCGCGGCGGATCCCGGTCTTGCCCGGGCTTGCGAAACGGCGGCTTCCAAGATGCTCTATCAGATGAACCGGCTCCGGCTGATGGCCGCCAATCATCAGTTGCAGCGGGAGCACCGGCTGGCCTCCGACGTCCAGGCGATCGCGGTTCACCTCTTTCCGGAGCGGAGTCCGCAGGAGCGGGTTCTCGGCTCGGCCTGGCACCTTTCCCGCTATGGAGAGGCGCTGCCCGATCTGCTGGTGCGCCACGCGGGCGAGCATTGTCCCGGCCACAAGGCCATTTGGCTTTAGCGCGGGGAGCGGGCCTGGAGGTACACTACCCGGAGAAGAACGGGGAATCGGCTATGGTGGCGAAGTCACATGGAATCTTCGAGGTCTGCTGCCCGGATTGCGGAGCCATTCTGAAGGTGGATCCCGATACGCGCTCGATCGTCGCTCATGTGTCGGCCCCCAGGAAACGCACCTTCGAGGATTTTGAAACGGCCGCGCGGGCGATGCGCGAGCAGGAGGAGCGCAAAGAGAGCATCTTCCGCCAATCGGTCGAGGCGGAAAAGAACAAACAGGATCTGTTCAACAAGCGCTTTGAAGAGGCTGTGCGCAAAGCCAAGGAAACGCCCGACGCGGGACCGGCCCTGCGCGAAATCGATCTCGATTAGCGTTGCATGGAGGCTGGACCGCGATCCGGCAATCGATGAATAAGCGGGTCCTTCGCTGCGCTCAGGACAAGAAGTCAGAACAAGAAGGATGACAAGAAGGATTCTCTGTCGAACTGCGGGGAAGCCACACAAGCGCAGCAGAGGAGATGCCGAAGATGAACATCGCCCAGGTTCCGCAAAATGCGGCGACCGCCGACCGGAAGACTGCGGCCCTATGCGCCGGGCCGGCGAGGAGAACCTGCCTGACGCGCGCCGTTGCCGGGGCTTCGCTGGTGGCCGGCGCGATTCTTCTGGGCCGCGGAAAGCGCGCGGCCGGTCTCAGCCTGGCCGCGGCAGGGACGCTGATTGCGCTGCTGGAAGATCCGAAGGCCGCCGCCGACCTTTGGAAGGGATTGCCCGGTTACATTGACGCCGGCCAGGGTCTGTTGACGCGGCTGGAAAAGTTTGTCGAGGAGCTGGGGGAGCAGGGAAACCGCATTCGGGTCCTGCTGGCCAAGCAGGCGCTCTGAGGAGACTCTTGAAGACGCGCTTGCGCCTATGCGGCGAGGCGCTTCACCCGATTCCCAGTTGCCGCCGCGCCTCCAGGCTGATGCGGGCCGGCGTCCACGCCGGCTCCCAGACCAGATTGACCACCGTGTCGCCGACCTCCGGTATGCCCGCTAGGCGATTCCGCACCTGCTCCACGATTCGTTCCTGCGACGGACAGCCCCGGGATGTCAGCGTGAGTTCAATCTCCACGCGCAGCCGCGGAAATGCCGGCCTGGAGCGCTCGTCCGGCGCCAGCTTGACGGCGTATACCAGGCCCAGATCCACGATGTTGACGGGAACGTCAGGATCGTAGCAATCCCGCAGGGCGGATAGAATCTCCTCTTCGCCGATGGGCATAGCGGTTCTCTCTGGCGTCTCCGGAGTTTCTATTGTTAACCGGCCCTCGTCTTGCAGCATCAATGCGTGCGCTCTACCAGATAGCGGGCGATCGCCTGCAGCGGCGCCGCTTTGCCGCCGTAGGGCTCAAGAGCCTGCAAGGCCTCGCCGATCAATCGCCCGGCATCCTCCACGCTGCGCTCGATGCCGAAGACCGCCGGCCAGGTGGCCTTCTCGCTGGCCGCATCCTTGCCCGCCGTCTTGCCGAGCTGGGCGGAGTCCTGGGTCAGATCCAGGACATCGTCCATGATCTGGAAGGCCAGTCCCGCTTTGCGGCCGAAGACATGCAGCCGTTCGATGTCCTCCTGCGCCCCGCCCGCGTAAATGCCGCCGCACTCCAGGCTCACCCGGAACAGCGCGCCGGTCTTCGCCCGGTGAATCGCTTCCACCATCTCCGCGGTGGGCGTGCGCTCTTCCGCCTCCAGGTCCAGCACCTGGCCGCCGATCATGCCCTCCACCGTGCCCGTTGCGCGGGCGATCCGCTCCACAATCTCAATTCCCCGGGAGGCGCAGCATCGCAATCCGGCCAGGGTTTCATAGGCCAGGGTTTGCAGGGCGTCGCCGGCCAGAATGGCGATGGCCTCTCCATAGACCACATGGCAGGTGGGCTTGCCCCGCCGGAGGTTGTCGTTGTCCAGCGCCGGAAGATCGTCGTGAATCAGGGAATAGGCGTGGAGCATTTCGAGGGCGGCGCCCAGATCCTCGATGCCTTCCGGCAGTTGGCCGTCGGCGGAAAATATCCGCGCGGCCTCCATGCACAGGGTCGGCCGCAGGCGTTTTCCGCCGGCGAAGACGCTGTGCCGCATCGCTTGGTGGATCGAAGCCGGCCGCTCTTCGGGGCCGGGAAGCAGCCGTTCCAGCGCCTGGTCGACGCGCCGCGTGTTCGATCCCAGGATCTCCTGGACCGTACCATCCATCGGCCCCATCATACCTGAGGGCCGCTCGACCTGCGCTGTTGGCGACGGAAGGCCGCCAGCAGCGCCAGCAGCGCGGCGGCCGAGAGCGAGCAGCCAACTACGGTTTCCGCACTCTCCGTCCAGCAGACATCGATGAGGCTGTCGCCCGCGGCGAGAGGGATGGTGAGCAGGCCGTCGGCGCGGTGCGGCCGGCCTTCAATGAGCCGACCGTTCACGCGCACGCGCCATCGGGGATAATCCATCAGCCGCAGCACCGCGAATCCGCCTGTCCGGCAGGCGACGCGCGCCTGCCGGCGCTGCGCGCTCCAGCGCAGAATGTGAATCGAGGCCGGCAGGGCGATCCCGGGCTCCCAGTCCGGATTTTCCTCTCCGCCGGGCTCCGCCATGTCGCCCTCCGGATCGCGCAGCAGGCGAATGGCGGGGAGTCCCTGCTGGATGAGAAGGTTATCCGCGCCCGTGGGAACATATTCGTCGCTTCCGGCTACCCCCTGGCCGCTCTGAAAGGTTGCGACCTGCGCTCCGACCGCATCCTCTTCGTCGCACGGCTGAAAGAACAGTCGCGGCCCTGCCGCGGCGAGGGCGGCGACCGTCAGGGCCGCGAAGATCGCCATAGCCGCCGGCAGGCGCGGGTGCGAACGGATGCGGGCGAGGATCGGGGCGGAGCGGCCGGCGATCGCCGCCGCGGCCCCGTCTGCGGCCAGAGCGATCAGCGCGCAGGCCGTGACGCTTATCACGTAGAGCCAGCGCCAGGGAAATTGGAGATAGGCCAGGCGCGGGAGGTGGGTCCACAGAAATTCGCTCCATGGAAATTGCATAAAAAAGAGGGCCCCCAGCAGAGACGCCAGCACCGCGGCGGGCGCGCTCCGCCGCATCTTCCAGACGAGGGCCGCGGCCGCGGCCCCGGCGCCGGCCTCCGCGGCCAGGATCCAGGACGCGATGCGCAGCGCATGCTGGTGGTAAAAATCGCCTGTTCGCAAAAAGAGGAAGCTGTCTTCGATGCGCAATCCGGGATCGAGGGCCCGGAAAATCTGCACCCATGACTGTTCCTGCGCCGCCGGCACGATGTAGAACGAGGCCAGCCCAAGCCCCAGGACCACGCCGCCGAGCGCCCTCCAGGCGGGCCAAGTCTCTTTTTCCCGCAATGCCATGGCCAGGGCCAGGAAGGCGACCGTGTAGCTGGCCATCACGCCCGCGGGCGCGTCGCTGAGCCATGCGGCGGCGATCGCGACCCCCAGCCAGGCGGCCGCCGGCCGCCGCCGCACGGTGAACCACACGACCAGCGGCATCCATACCCCGGCCAGAAGCTCGCCCAGCGCGGCGCGGTAATAGAGGACGAACGCGGCGTAGGGATTGGCGATATACAGACAGGCGGCGAGACAGGAGGCGCGCGGGGATGTCCATTCCCGGCACAGACCATACATGCTCCAGCCGAAGCCCAGCAGCACGAGCAGGCCGAAAAGAAAAGGCGCCGCGGACCAGGGTGCGGCCGATCCTAAAAGTGCGCCCAGCAGCCAGGAGGCCGGCGGATAGAAGACCAG
>JAJYZK010000183.1 GCA_021799945.1 Acidobacteriota bacterium | reverse complement strand
GGCCGTTCGGCCGGCGCGCGCATAGGAGAGACCGCCGCTACTTCTTGGGCGGTGCGATCGTGTCCTTCGCCGCCTTCGCTACGCGGAACTTGACCACCGTCTTGGCCTTGATTTTGATGGTTTCCCCCGTCTGCGGATTCCGCCCGATGCGCGCTTTGCGCTCCGCTTTCACCAGCCTGCCCAGCCCGGGAATGACAAAGACGCCATTCTTTTTGGTTTCCTTCACCGCCGTTTCCGCCAGCAAATCGAGAAATGCGGCGGACTGCTTATTCGTGAGCTCCAGCTTTTCGGCCAGATGCCTTACCAACTGAGTTTTGGTCATGCCTGCTGCCATATCGTTTCTCTCCTCTTTTGCTTCCTGCCAGGTGTGAGGCCGGCCTTGCTGTTAGGCTGCGGCTGGCCCCGTTATTCCGTGGCGCAACCGCCAGGCTCGCCGCTCTCGGGAGTTTTCCAATATCTATCGGCTCTCGGCCAGTTGCGCCAGTCAAGGGATTGCATTCCAATCCGCCGCCGATTTCCGAGGGTGAGATGCCCGAAGGTTCCGCCTAAGGAAACCCTTTGTTTATGCGGGTTTCATCAGCCCACAGGGGTTTACGATGCGGCTTTGAAAACCATTTGTCAATGGCAAATCCCGCGTTTCTTGGGTTTTTTTTGGGTTTTTTCCACATTTGTTCCATTTTTATGCCGGTTTATTCGGCATTTGGCCCGTTCGGAGGCCCGCTGGAGAGCATCCGCAGCGTCAAAATTGCCCGCAGGCGCATGCGACCCGGCATTCAGCGAAAGCCGAAGAGAAGGCTTTTCGGCCCTGCCCGCCGCTGGCCGGCAGGCGGCAGCAGAGGCGCGTTGAGCGCATGGACGAGGGGAGCGGCGAGTCGGAACCGGCGGAGAACGGCGGAAGCGAAATCGCTCCGAAGCGCGGATTCGGGCTTCATCGCGCAGCTCAATCCCCACTGACGGCACAGGATCAGATCCATCGCCGGATGCTCTTTTGGAAAGCCTTTGGGAGGGCGGGCAAGAGGCTCGCCGCTGAAGGAGTCCATCAGGCGCCGAAGCGCCCGGTCGGCAAGCAGCGCCCGCACCTCTTCATGATGCTCCATCAGGTAGGTCCGGATCGCCCGCAGTTGCTCCCGCTCCGGCATGAAGACTCCGGCCGCAATGATTGTCTCGTTGGCTGCGATGTGCAGATAAAAGCCGGCGCCGGAGGTCTTCTCCAGGCCGTCGGGGGACCACCAGGCGGCCATGTGATGCTTGTAGGGCCGCTTGTCGGAGGAGAAGCGGGTGTCGCGATAGATGCGCATGAGGGTCTTCTGCGGGGGCCGAAGATGGGCCGGCGCAAAGCTCTCCATGCCGCGGCTCAATTCGGCGATGAGGGCCAGCATCGGCTGCTTCAATTCCCGTTCGAATTCCGGCTTTCGCGGCTCAAACCATTCCCGCCGGTTGTTGCGGGCCAGAGCGGCGAGGAACCGGAGTGCGGCTCGCGTGAAGTAGGGCTCTGCGGCGGGGGCGGGAGAGCTTTTGGGCATTTTGCGGAGCGGGCGTTCCGGAGTGGATTCCGGGTAACGCCATACTGCTCCTTCAGCAGGACAATATCAACCGCGGTGGAGTCGGCGTATTCCGGATGCCCGCAAAGGTAGCAGCGGCTCCAATGGAAGAGGGGCGCTAGAGGTTGCAGTCGAGGCCGCCGGAACCTCTCAGCGGGCGGCGGGCGTCTGGACCTGGGCCTGATCGGCGCAGCCGATGGCTTTTTGCATATCGTCGTTTTCAGCCGGCGTGGCGCCGGTCTGCCGCATCACGCTCTGCTGCACTTTTTCCAGGTCGGGAAAGTCATAGCGCCGGCAGAGATTCAGCTCCCATGTGTCGGCCGTCCGCTTGGAGACGACATACATCCGGATGGTTTCATCGGCGACCGAAGGCGAGTCGCCCTCGCGGATGACGGAAAAGCTGAAATAGCCGGGGATAAAACCCCGCTCGTTGCGGGTGTCCATCGACTCGAGGACCACGTTGCGGTCATCCACCGTAATTTTGTCATGCCGGGCTACCAGCAGCGCGATCTGCCTGGCCTGCGCGAACCCGATCTCGCGCCCTGAACTCTGGGCTCCGGCGGCGCACGCCGCACAGGCGCAAAGGAGGGCCGGCAGGAAGCGCGGCATGCTTTTCGAGTTTTGGGGTCGCATGTCGATCCTGTGTCCGATTCTGAGTCCGGCTGTTCTGAGCCCGGCGTTAGGGAAGTAATTCGAGTCTATGGGAGAAGTCGAAGAATGAAACGTCCTGCTCCCAAATGCGCCCATTACGCCGGTACCGGGACTCGACTCACTCCGGTTTCCACCGATCTTCCTAGCTCCGGATAGCCGCCAGGGCGGCGCGAAACAACAGGTCGAAGTCCTGGCGGAGCGCTTTGTTCTTTTCGACCGCGGTGGCGATCGCCTTTTGCGCGGCGGGCCGCGGATATCCCAAATTTACCAGGGCGGAGAGCACATCCTCGGCAAAACGGCCGGCGTCCTGAGGCTTCGGCGCCGGCGACAGGTCTTCCAGTTTGTCCTTCAGCTCCACCACCAGCCGCTCGGCCAGCCGTTTTCCGATGCCGGGAACAGCGGTAAGAGCCGCATGGTCTCCGCCCCGGATGGCGCCGATCAAAGGGTCGGCGCTGAGTCCGCTGAGAACGGTGACGGCCAGCTTCGGCCCCACACCGCTCACCGTGATCAGACGTTCGAAGAGGCGCTTTTCTCTCAGGTCGAGAAAGCCGTAAAGGGCCAGCGTATCTTCCCGGACGTGGGTGTGAATATGCAGCGCGACCTCCGACCCTTCGCCGGGGAGAGCCCCGAAGGTCGGGACGCTGATGGCTATCTCATAGCCGACCCCTCCGGCCTCCAGCACCGCCTGTTGTGGCTGCTTGGAGAGAAGCCGTCCGCGCAGGTGCGCAATCATTCGCTGATTGTAGCCGAGGGGCCGGAGGGGACGGTTATGCGGTGTGCCGGTAGGAGATCTGAAACTCATACCCCGGGTTGGCCGGGAACAGGCTGGCTACATGGCGGAGGCGCTCGGCCAACGCGGGAGCGGCAAGCAGGGGATACTCGCGTTCGCGAAGATCGGCGTAGCTGAAGTCCAGCGCCAGCGAGAGCATGTAAATTGCCAGAGCGTCGGAAAATGCGGATTCGAAGAAATCGGTCTTCGCCTTCTCGTCGAAGCGATGGATCTCTCCCTTGCGGGGCGCCGGACTCCTCTCGCCGCGTCCGGCGCCGCGGCCCAGCGGCCGTGCGGCAAAACTGTCGACGCCGGCGCGATCCGTCGCCCGGCGGCGGTTTTCATAACTTTCCTGGCTGGTTTCGCCGCGCACATCCGCCAGCGCCTGGGCCCAGGCCAGGTCGCAGAAGCTTTGCGGCACCCCGGCCGCGTTCACGAAATGATGGCCGACGTTGATGAAGAACTCGAAGGCCAGCGCGAAGCGATCCTGCATCAGACGGGCGGAGATGAAAACGCATTCGGCGCCGTCAAAGTGCACATTGCGATGGCAAATGGCGCGGTCGCCCAATTCCACCGTATAGCCCGGCGCAACCATCGTCTCCTCCGTTTCCCAGATGGTGAGCGGCACGAAATAGTACGCATGCCGGGTCAGGCCGGCGGCGATGCTGGCGGGCACCGCCTGCACGATGGGCTCCAGATCCTGGATGGTGAGATGGGCGTCGGCAAAGATGGCGTAAGAAAGCCGGTTTGCGGCCTGATGGACCGGGGTCTGCTGCGCGACTTGCGAGGCGGGAAGCAGTTCTACCTGTGCGGCTTGAGCCATAACCTTGTATTCTAGCTGAGCGGGTTGCGCATCGCATCTCTTCCCCGCCACAGCCATGAGCAATCGGACGGAGAGGATGGAAGAATCGCAGGGAGGCTCTTCACACGGCCCGGGTTCGAAGCGCGGGGGAATCTTCGGCGTGAGGCTGGATGGCTTCGGCTTTTTCACTAGCCTGCTGATGTCGCTCACGTTCAGCTTTCTTACCTTCTTCCTGACCACGTTTCTGGCGATCGCCGGCATCATGATCTACAACGGGCTGGGCCATCGCCTGGATTACGCGGACAGTTACCGGTTCATCTCTTTCCCGGCGGGTTGCATCATGCTCGCCGTAAGTCTCGCGTACTTTCTGACTCTGTGGCTGCGCCGCAAGCTCGCCGGGGAATAGATGAGTCTCGTCACCATCCCGCCCCGGCCGGGGGATGTGGCGCCGGAAGAATGGTGCCGCCGTCTCGAAGCAGGCGACATTCTTTTTTTTCCCGATAGTCCCGTCCCGATTCCGGCCGGCGACCTCGAATTTCTTCTTGGCCGGCGGCAATCGGGTAGCGCGCTGCACAAAAATATCGCATATAAGCCGGACCGGGATTCCCTCAGCGGGGTCGATCGCGGACAGGCGGGACCAGAGGCGGCTGCGGAAATCTTCCGGCTGCACTCGATCCTACGCCGGTATTCCAGGGACGCAGCCGGGTTCCTGGCGAGCTTCCTGACGCCCTACGAGGGGCGGCTGAGATTGGACTACGCCAGTTTCCGGCCTCTGGAGGAGCAGGGGCGGGACCTGCCCCCGCGCCGGCGCAATGACCTTCTGCATACCGACGCCTTTCCGACGCGGCCCACCCGAGGAGCGAGGATTCTTCGTTTCTTCAATAACATCCACCCGGAGAGAAGCCGCGACTGGGTGGTCGGCGAGCCCTTCGAAGCGATCGCGAAGCAATTCGCGCCGAAGCAGATCGCGCTGCCCCGCCCGAACACCGCGCTCGGCCGGAGAGTCAAATCCATGGCCGCATCGGCCGGTCTGGGCCGTGTTTTTCCCGCTCTTCGGCGGTCACCCTACGACGGATTCATGATGCGATTCCATAACTTTCTCAAGGAGAATGCGGCCTTCCAGGCGGAATGCCGTAAATCGTCGGTGCGGTTTCCCCCCGGTTCGAGCTGGCTGGCGTACACGGACATGGTTCCCCATGCGGTGCTCGCCGGCCAGTATGCGCTCGAACAGACCTTTCTGGTCGACCATGCGGCCATGGTCGCTCCGGAGCACTCCCCGCTCTCCGTGCTGGAGGCGATGGCCGGGCGGGCGCTCACTTAGTATCCGCGAATCCGGCTGAAAAACAGGTTTGGTCGGCGGGCAACAGCGCCGCTCTTTGCGGAGTGGCGGAATGGCGGAATGGCGGAATGCGGGGAACGAAATGCGGGGAACACGGATTCGCCAGGGATTTTGCCGGGCGAATTTGCCAGGAAACAGGATCTGGCGCCTCGCCGGGCAATCGCTGTGCGAGCCCCCTGGCCATCGATAAGGAAGCGGCGCTGCGGCCTCCCGCTTTCCGGTCGCTATCGTGCCGCGGCTTCCGGGTCCGGAGGCCGCCGCATGCCGCTTCGCGGCCGGATCAGGCCCCGGCGAAGGAAGCGACCGCGCTCGCCTCGTCGTCTTTAATGTCGAATACCGTATAGAGCTTGGTGATCTGCAGGAGGTCATGGACCTTTTTGGTGAGACTGAGCAGCTTAAGATCTCCGCCCTGATTGCGGACCGCGGTGTAGGCGCTCACCAGTTCACCGATCCCCGAACTATCGATGTAGGTCACATCCGCGAGGTTGAGCAGAATCCTTTTGGAGCCCTTTCCGAGCAACTCGCGGGTCGCGTCCCGCAACGTAACGCTACCCTCGCCCAGGGTGATGCGACCGCTGAGATCCAGAATGGTCACCCCGTCCACGTGACGGGTCTTATATTTCATGCTCACGCAAAGCCTCCTTGCCACTTATGTCGTCGGAATTTAAGTAGTCGCCGCATTCAGGTGCTTGACGAGAGTCAGCTCCGTGCCCGGCTCCAGGCGGCGGAAATGCACCTCGTCCATAAAGGAACGAATTAGAAAGATTCCCCGGCCCGAGCCTCGCAGCAGGTTTTCCGGAGCCAGAGGATCGGGCAGATTCTCTGGATCGAGACCCTCGCCTTCGTCGGCAATGCGGATGACGAGGCTCCCGTTGTCCGTCTCGAACGAGGCGGTGACGCGCTTGTTCGGGTGGTAACGGTTTCCGTGAAGGACGGCGTTTACCGAGGCCTCCCGCACGGCCATGCTTACCCGATACGCCTCGTCCTCGTCCAGGCCGGCTCTCTTGGCCAGATCTTCCGCGGTCTGCTCGAGGCGATTTACGCTTTCGAGCGAGGACTCGAGCGTGTAGGTGATCCGGCTTGCCTGCGATCCTGCCAACTGCCCTACCCCCATCGCTGCGAAGCGTCGCAGCCCGAACCGGACGGAGAAGCACTTGAGCGCAAGTGTGCTTGCCTCTCCCGCCCTGTGTCAAGACGGCGGAGCGGCTCACATCTCTGGCGGCCGCGCCTCGCCCGGCAAGAGCCGCTATTAGGAGATTGGATGCGGATACGGAAATCCCGGCCAATCCCGACGGATTCGCGATCCATGGGGCGGAGCCGCAGGACAGAGGCGCGAGAGCCTGTTATTCACTTTCCCGCGGGCGGCGCCGGGAGCCAGTTTTTCTCAGTTCGAGGAGCGACGAAGAAATGGGGAAAACTGGCCCCAGCCCTCCGGGTTGGGGCGAAAATCCGGAGGCTGCG
>JAJYZK010000182.1 GCA_021799945.1 Acidobacteriota bacterium | reverse complement strand
GGGACTTCGGGCTGCTGCTCGGCGGAGCTTTCCAGGGAGGTTTCAATGGCCAGGGAGAAACCGCCGGCGCGAGCCGCGCGGAGGAAGCGCTCCGCTTCTTCCGGCGATGGCTGGAAGATGACTTCCAGGGGAGCTTCTTTCTCCGGAACGATCTCTTTGAGCAGCGTGGTGAATTCCAGTTCGGTGAACAGCAATTGGCAGGCCGCGGCATCCGGCTGCCGCGTCCGCATCGCCTCCAGATTCAAACTCACCGGCGCATCGCGATGGATGGTCACCAACTCTTTGCTCAGCAGAACCGCCTCGCGATTGTTCAGGAGGGATTCGCGGTAGCTCTTGCGTCCCACCTCCGCGGCGCGGTCGAGCGCGGCCTCCACGCTGCCGAACTGCTGGATCAGCTCGACGGATCCCTTCTCGCCGATTCCGGGAGCGCCCGGAACATTGTCGATGGCGTCTCCGCGCAGGGCCATCAGGTCGATGACTTTTTCCGGCGGCGCCCCCAGCGTTTCCATCACTTTTTCGCGATCCAGCACCAGGTTGTTTTTCACCGGGTTCAGGACCTTGATCCGGTCGCTCACCAGTTGCAGCATGTCTTTGTCGTTGGAGACGACAAAGGTGGGATATCCGGCTTCCGCCGCCTGTCTGGCCAGCGTCCCGATGATGTCGTCCGCTTCGAAGCCATCGCGCTCCAGTATGGGAATTTGCAGGGCGTCCAGAGAGCGGCGGATGTAGGGAATCTGCAGGGCCAGATCCGCGGGCATTTCCGTCCGGTTGGCCTTGTAACCCCGATAGCCGCTCTCTTCAAACTGCTGGGTTTTCGCATTCCACTTGCGCAGGCCGGCGAGCCGGCGCGCGAGCTCGTCGCGAAAGACCGGGGCTCCGGTGTCGAAGACCGCGCCCAGGAATTCCGGCAGGAAGTCGCGGCGCAGCTTATTGATCATGTTGACGAAGACATAGGTGGCCGCGGTGGGGATCCCGCTGCGGGTGGACATGGGCCGCTGCTGCTGCAAAGCGTGATAGGCCCGGAAGATGAACGACATGGCGTCCAGCAGATAGATCGCCGGTTTTTCCGGGGGCCCCGCCGGGTTGGCCGTGGAAGCCATCGCCTGTTGAGTCTACCAGCGGCTAGAGATTCGCATCTTGCCAGGCCGACGCGCCGCGTTCCCGATGCCCGTTCCCTACACCTGTTCCATACAATTGACCTGTGCTGACCTCCGACTTCGACTACGATCTGCCGCCGGGTCAGATTGCGCAGGATCCTCCCCCCGTGCGCGGCCAGAGCCGGATGCTGATTGTGGACCGGGGAAACGGCGCATGGCGGGACGGCTGGTTTCAGGATCTGCCCTCGTTGTTGCGGCCCGGCGATGTGCTGGCCTTGAACGACAGCCGGGTGATGCCGGCGCGGCTCCTCGGTCACCGGATAAGCGGCGGCGGCCGAGTGGAGGCCCTGCTGGTGGAGCAGACCGGAGAGCTGGAGTGGCGAGTCCTGGCGCGTCCGGGCCGGAAGCTGCTCGTCGGAGAGCGGATCGAATTCCCCGCGCCGCATGGGGAGGAGTCTCTGGCGGCGGTGGTGACGCAGTGCGGCGAGGGCGGGGAACGGCTGCTGCGTTTTGAGCCGGTGGAGGATTTTTTCGCCGCTCTCGATCGGATCGGGTCCGTTCCTCTGCCGCCGTATATCCGCCGGCGCAGTGGCGAGATGGACCGCGAGCGGTATCAGACGGTCTACGCCCGGCAGCGGGGCTCGGTGGCCGCTCCCACTGCCGGACTGCACTTTACCCCGGAGACGCTCCAGCGGATCCGCGATCGCGGAGTGCGGGTCTGCTTTGTCACGCTGCACGTGGGCCTGGGAACCTTCCAGCCTGTGCGCGCCGAAGAGGTGGCCGACATCCGCCTGCACCCCGAGCGGTATTCGCTTCCGGAAGAGACCGTGGCGGAGGTCAGGCTGGCCCTGGCCGAGGGCCGCCGGGTGATCGCCGCGGGAACCACGACCGTGCGCACCCTCGAGCACTGCGCGAGGGTGGGGAGACTGGAGCCGCATTCCGGCGAGACCCGATTGTTTTTGTCGCCGCCCTCCCGGTTCCAGGTGGTGAGCGGCCTGCTGACCAATTTCCATTTGCCGCGTTCTACGCTGCTGATGCTGGTTGCGGCCTTTGCCGGCCGGGAACGCATGCTTGCCGCCTATCGCCATGCCGTGGCCGCAGGCTACCGGTTTTTCTCCTACGGAGACTGTATGTTCATTGCGTGAGTCGAGGGATTTGTGGAAAAACGCTCCGAAACGCCGAGCGAGGCGCAACGCGATGGGCGCCTGCCAAGCGAGCTACGCCAGGGATTGGATCCTGTCCCGACCGCAACAATGTTTTTCAAGAACCGTCTAGTGTCCTGAGTCAGAAGTTCGCAGAACAAAGGAACTGTCACCCTGAGCGGAGTTTGGCCGGCTTTTGGGCCAAACGGAGTCGAAGGATCTGTGGTTGTTCTGTAGCGAATTTCTGATTCGCCACACTAGGCGCGTCCGGCGTGCTTCGCCGGCTGTTCGCCGCGCAGGCATTCCTCTCCGCAGGCCAGCACGCTGGCCAGCATGGCGTCGATGTCCTTCTTCTGCGTTCCGTAGTGCAGGATGCATGCGCGCAGGGCAAAGCGGCCATCGAGCAGGGCGCCGGTGAGGAAGGCCTCGCCCTGTTCCTGCACCCGCTCCATCACCCGCTTGTTCAGCGCGCGCAGCGCCTCTTCCTCCCCGGCCAGAATGGCGGGCGCCAGCCGGAAGCAGACGATGGAAAGTTTGCCCCGCGAGAGCAGCTCCAGGCCGGGGATGGTCTCGATCCGGTTCTCCAGATAGCGGGCCAGGGCAATCTGGCGGGAGATCTGCCTTTCCAGGTTGGCGCGTCCGGCATGGGCCAACGTGACCCACAGCTTCAGCGAGCGGAAGGCTCTCGTTTGCTGCACGCTGAACTCGGAAAACCAGGGCAGATTGCCCGCCCCTTTGCCCGCTTCCGTCTGCAGGTAGGCAGGGACGAGGGCAAATGTCGAGCGCAGAAGCGCCCCATCGCGAACCAGCACACACCCGCATTCGATGGGCGTGGAGAGCCATTTATGAGGATCGAGGGCGATGGAGTCGGCGCGCTCGATTCCGGCGAAGAGCGGCCGCGTGGCCGGATCGAGAATCCCCGCAGCGCCGTAGGCCCCGTCCACATGAAGCCAGAGCCCCTCCTGCTCGGCGAGCGAGGCTAAAGCGTCCAGCGGATCGACGGCGCCGGTGTGAACGCTCCCGGCATTGGCCACGATGCAGAAGGGGCGCCAGCCATCGCGTCGATCTTCGCGCAGGGCCAGACGCAACTCGTCCACCGAGATGCGGAAGTCCCCATCCGTGGCGATCCAGCGGATCGAATCCGAGCCCATGCCCAGCAGCTCCACCGCCTTCTGCACGCAGCTATGCGTCTGGGTGGAGGCATACAGGCGGAGCTTGCCGGCGACGCCCTCGCGGCGCACATCGATGCCCAGCCGGCGGTGGGCCATGGTTCGAGCCGCGGCCAGCGCCGTCAAGGAAGCCGCCGATCCTCCGCTGACCAGATGGCCGGCGCTGCCTTCCGTCGGGAAGGAGAGCATTTCCATGAGCCAGCGGACGACGCAGTGCTCCAGATACACGTCCGCATGATCGCCGCCGGCGCAACTGGGATTCATGGCCGTGGCCAGCATCTCGGTAATTACCGCCATGGCCGCGGGGGGCGAATTGACCCACCCGAAGAATCGGGGATGCCCGTTGCCCATGGGAAAGGGCAGAATGCGTTCCGCAATGCATTGCAGGATCTCGTCTCCCGCCATCGGCGCGGAGGGCATCGGCATCTGCATCAGGGCTTGACGCTGCTCCTCTGTCATCCGCTGGAAGACCGCGCGGTCGGGCAGGCCGGAAAGGTAGGCCGCGGCCAGATCGACGGCGCGGTAGCCCAGTCTTTTGAACTCCTCCTCTGCTAGCTCCATGCGATTCTCTCCCTGCTTGGGAACCGGCCGGATTCCGGCCGGTTCCCGCTCCTAACGACGATAGCAAGCCGCCAGGTTTCCCGTTCGGGAGGGGCCGCCGGATCCGCGATCCGGCGGCGCCGGACGCGTAAGAACAGCGGCGGCGGATCTTGCGCTGAAGGGGAAGGAGCGTGGACTGCCGTCCGTGAGCCGTTGAATCTGTTGGCGTTGTAAGATTGCGCTGCAATGGAAAAGGGTCGGCTTGAGGCCTTCACGGATGGCGTGATCGCGATTGTCATCACGATCATGATGCTGGAAATCAGAGTGCCCCGGGAGCATACCCTTGCTGCGCTGCGCCCCGAGGTTCCGCTGATTCTGGCCTATGCGCTGAGTTATGCCAACGTGGGAATTTTCTGGAACAACCACCACCACATGCTGCAGGCGTCGGAGCGCGTGGATGGGCGCGTACTGTGGATGAACCTGCTGCTGCTGTTCTGGATTTCGCTGATGCCGTTCACCATTCGCTGGATGGGCGAGACCCGCTTTTCGGCGACGCCTACGGCGTCGTATGGAGTTGTCCTGATGCTGGCGGCCTTGAGCTACCTGCTGCTGGAGAAGGCGCTGGCAGCGTGCAATGGCGCGGATTCGGCGCTGGCGCGGGCGGTTGGCCGGGACGGGAAAGCCATTGCATCCCTGGTCATTTATGTGGCGGCGATTCCGCTGGCGTATGTGAGCGCGTGGTTGTCGATGGGCCTGTATGTGGTGAACGCCGTGACCTGGTTTCTTCCCGACCGGCGGATTGAAAAAGCCGGCGCAACCGCAAAGACAGCGTGAATGGAAGGGCTTTCCGCATTGTCGGGAAGGCCGCTGCAATCCGGCCCATTGCACCGGCGCATTGCAACGGGCTGGGAGTTTGTCGCGTGCTTCCGGCGCTGTGCAACAGGCTCTTATGGCCGCGGCGGGGGAAAGCGGCGCTCGGCGTTGAGGCGCGCGCGCTCCAGCGCGGCTTCCAACTCCACCCGTTTGGCCTCCAGGTCTTCCGGCGCGCCGCTGCGAGGCGGAGGAAGATTTGGCCCCCAACTGATGACCACCCGGGAGAACGGCTTGGGAATCAGGAGCCGGTCCCAGGAACGCAGAGTCCAGGCCCTCTCGGGAAGGGCGTAGACGGTTCCGATCGGCCGGCCGACATATTCGCTCAGCTTCACCGCGCCGGGCTTAGCCCGGTAAATGGGGCCGCGAGGTCCGTCCGCGGTCAACACGGCCGCGTAGCCCTCTTTCAGAGCCACCGCCAGGCCGCGCAACCCGACTGCGCCTTCGCGTGAACTTGAGCCGCGGGGCGCGCGGTGGCCGAGCAGCTCCAAGGTCCGGGCGATTAGCTCTCCGTCAAAGCTGGGGCTGATAAGAACGGCGCCCTTGTAACCCCGATGGAAAAAGCAGACGCAAGGAAGGATGCAGCGGTGCCAGACGCACCAGACCTGCAACGCCGGGGGGGGGGCGGCGACCCCCGCGGGATCGACCACGACCTCATAGCGAAGGGTTCGGTGCAGCAAGCGCAAGAGCGCCGCCACCATCCGGGGAATGATGGCGATAGCCAGCCGCTGGCCTGCACTGAAGGCCTGGTTCGGCGCCGGCCTCGGCGCCGGAGCTGGAATATGCTCCGGGATTGGCTGCCGGCCTGGCGGCCGGCTGGGGCTGGAATCCGACCCGTTCACGCAGCGATTCTACAGGTTGCGGTCTCCACTTCCTGCGGCTGCGGCCGCCGATTCCATCCCCGCTGGAATCGGGCTCTCCCCGTCGCGGCTGATAGGATCGCTCCTGTGCTGACGCTCGAAACCCCGGTTCAGTTCGTCAAGCGAATCGGCCCGCGCATCGCGAGCACGCTGGCGGAAAAGCAGATTCTCTCCGTCGAAGATCTGCTCTACCATCTCCCGTTTCGCTATGAAGACCGGCTGCATCCTCGCGCCATTGAGGATCTGACGCCGGGGGAAATGGCGAGCGTCATCGGCGAGGTGAGGGGATCGGCTCTCCTGCGCGCCCGCAGCGTGAACCTCTTTGAAATGACCGTCGGCCAGGGGATCGGCAAGGTGAAATGCATCTGGTTTCACGGCGCCTATCTGAAAGACAAATTCCATCCCGGGCAGATGGTCGCGCTGTATGGCAAAGTGGAGGCCTCCCGCAGCGGGACGGGTCTGAAGATGATTCAACCGCAGGTGGAGGCTTTGCCGGACGGCCTGGCCGACGAGGAATCGCGGCTGCTGGAGGTTGGCCGCATCACCCCGGTGTATGAGTCTCTCGGAGGCGCCAGGCTATCCTCCCGCTGGCTGCGCCGGCTGCTGTGGAATCTGCTGGAAGAGCTGAAGGGGCGGATCCCGGAGACGCTTCCGCGCGAGCTGCTGAGCCGCCTGGATCTGCCGGGGAGGGAGGAGGCGCTGCGGCGCGCGCATTTTCCCGAGGCGGGCGCTTCCATGAGCGAGCTGCAGGCGTCGGCCACGCCGGCGCATCGGCGGTTGATCTTCGAAGAGTTTTTCTATCTGGAGCTGGGGCTGGAGCTGAAGCGCAGACGGATGCAGCGGCGGCCGGGATTCGCCTGCCTGGCGAACGAAGGAGTGCGCGAGG
>JAJYZK010000002.1:23798-27240 GCA_021799945.1 Acidobacteriota bacterium | reverse complement strand
TGATTGCCGCGGCGCGAACCGTAGCTGTTAAAGTCGGCGGGCTTCACTCCATGCGAGGTCAGGTATTTCCCGGCAGGACCGTTCAATTTGATGGAGCCGGCGGGAGAAATATGGTCGGTGGTCACGCTGTCTCCGAGCACGGCGAGAACGCGCGCCCCGCGAATCTCCTCCACCGGCAGCGGCTTGGCCGGCATGCCCTCGAAATAGGGGGCCTTGCGAATATAAGTCGATTCCCCTTCCCAGGCATAGGTTCCGCCGGTGGGGAACTTCAGGTCGCGCCAGTTTTGATCGCCATCCGTCACAGTTTCATATTGCTCGCGAAACATGGCGGAATCGATGGCCGAACCCATGGTCTCGGCGATTTCGCGCTGGCTGGGCCAGATATCCCTGAGAAAGACGGGATGGCCCTGGCGGTCCTTGCCCAGCGGCTCCGTTTCGAAATCGTGATCGATTCTTCCGGCCAGCGCGAAAGCGACCACCAGGGGCGGCGACATCAGGTAATTGGCCCGCACTTCGGCGTTGATCCGGCCTTCGAAATTGCGGTTTCCGCTCAGGACCGAAACGGCGACCAGGCCATGTTCCTCAATCGCCTGCGAGACATCGGCGGGCAGCGGGCCGGAGTTGCCGATGCAGGTGGTGCAGCCATAGCCGACCACGTTGAAATGCAGGCGCTCCAGCGCCTCGAGAAGGCCGGCGCGCCGGTAATAGTCGGTGACCACCCGGGATCCGGGGGCCAGCGATGTCTTCACCCAGGGCGGCGGGGTGAGGCCCTTTTCCACGGCTTTTTTCGCCAGCAGCCCGGCGGCGAGCATCACCGAGGGGTTGGAGGTGTTGGTGCAACTGGTGATGGCCGCGATGACGATGGATCCGTGGTCCAGATAGGGGCCGACCTCGACCCCGGAGCGCTCCCGCACGGTGGCGATCGGCTCGGATTCCTGCCGCGAACCGGCATGGTTTGCTTCGCCCCAGGCGTGGCCGCCCTCGCCTTCCCAGCGGCGGACCGTGCGCTCGCCGCGGCTGGAGGCATGGGGGCCCAGCAGGCTGGGCAGTTGCTGCCGGAAGCCGGCGCCGGCGCGGGAAAGCGGCAGGCGATCCTGCGGACGCCTGGGCCCGGCGACGCTGGGCTCTACCGTCGCCAAATCCAGCGTCGCGGTCTGCGAATACTCCGCCTCGCTGGAATCCGCCGTGTGGAACCAGCCCTGCTCCTTCGCATAGGCCTCGACCAGGGCGACCCGGTCGGCGCCCCTTCCGGTCAGGCGCAAATAGCGCAGGGTCTCGGCGTCGATGGGAAAGATGCCGCAGGTGGCGCCGTACTCGGGGGCCATATTGCCGATCGTGGCCCGGTCGGCCAAGCTCAATTCGCCGATTCCCGGCCCGTAAAACTCCACAAATTTGCCCACCACCCCGAGCTTGCGCAGCAGCTCCGTCACCGTCAGCACCAGATCGGTTGCGGTTGCTCCCTCACGGAGCTTTCCGGTCAGCTTCAGGCCGACCACCTGGGGCGCCAGCATCGAGACCGGCTGGCCCAGCATCGCCGCCTCGGCCTCAATGCCGCCCACGCCCCAGCCCAGCACCCCCAGCCCATTGATCATGGTGGTGTGGGAGTCGGTGCCCACCAGGGTGTCCGGATACGCCTGGATCACGCCGCCATTTCCCGGCGCGGTGAACACCACGCGGGCCAGATGCTCCAGATTCACCTGGTGGCAGATGCCCATGCCCGGTGGGACGGCGGAAAAATTCCGGAAGGCGGATTGGCCCCATTTGAGAAAGGCGTAGCGCTCCCGGTTGCGATGGAACTCCAGGGCCGTGTTCAGGGAATAGGAGTTCGAGGTTCCGAACTCGTCCACTTGCACGGAGTGGTCGATCACCAGCTCCACCGGCTGCAGGGGATTGATGGTTTCCGGATCTCCGCCCAGTTGCTTCATGGCGTCGCGCATCGCCGCCAGATCTACGATTGCGGGAACGCCGGTGAAGTCCTGCATGAGGACACGCGCGGGCATGAAGGCGATCTCCCGCGCCGGCTCCGCCTGCGGCTGCCAGCGGGCCAGGAACTCAATGTCCGCGGCCGTGACGCTCTCCCCGTCTTCCCGCCGCAGCAGATTTTCCAGAAGGACGCGGAGGCTGTAGGGGAGACGCCGCAGTGGGAATCCCTCCTTCTCCAGGGCCTCCAGGCGAAAGATCTCGTAACTCGACTTCCCGCACTGAAGCGTCGCTTTGCTGCCGAAGCTGTTGTCTGATCTGTGCATAATATTTAGGATTCCTTTCCCGATTTGCCTATCGGAGATGGTCTTTCGCACGAGGGCGTGACCGGTCCCGCCCGCAAACTCGACCGAAGCGGCGGCGCGCGGGAGCGGGGCGCCGGCCGGAGGCGGAGGAAAGGCCTCCGCCCTACGCGGCCTTCAAGAGGGATACCGTCCGCGATCCGGCTTTCCATGCCGGAAACGCTTCAGCAGGCGGATTGGGCTGCCGCGAAGAGCGATCATGATTCTCCACGTCATGGTAAATGGTCTTGCCCCAGGAGGGCCGCGTCCCGGTCACTGGCCGGCCTGCGAGCACACCTGATAGATCACCAGCGCGGCCATCACAACGACATAGATGCGCAGCAGCCACAGGAGCCAGAGCTTTCCGCCCCGCAGCTCGAGCCGGGAAATGCTCTTTCTGGCCGCCGCCAACTGGTCCGGCTCCAAAGCCCGGATGACCCGGCTTTCCTCGATTGCAGAGGAATCGGCTTCCTGCGGCGTCGTCATTGCGTCACGATCCTAGTCGTCATTGCGTCACGATCCTAGGTGTTTAGTCCCAGCAGCGAAAATGCGTGGGGAAAGACGATGCTTACGCCATACAGAATGCCGGCTCCGGCCAGCAACGCCACGACTGCGGCGGTGAGCAGGTTCAGCCAGCGCGGGCTGGTCACGTCTCCTACCACCTCCCGGTCGTTGAGCAGCAGGTAAAGAAAGACCAGCGCCGGAGGCATGGCCAGCACGGCGATAACGTTCACCACCAGGGCTACGTACACCAGCGGCAGGCCGGGAGTGAGCACGATGCCCCCGGCGGCCGCGGCGCAGGCCAGCAGCATGGCATAGAAGGCCTTGGCGTCGCGGAAGCGCAGATTGAGGCTATGCGGCTTCCCGGCCACCTCGCCGAAGGCATAGGCGGAGGAGGTCGAAATCGCCACCAGAGCCACGATCCCGGCCTCCACCATCCCCAGCGCGAAGAGCGAGGCGCCCAGCCGGCCCACAATCGGTCGGAGAGCCTGGGCGAACTCCGCCGCCTGGTAGCTCTCGGTGCTCATGCGGTGACGGTGGAGGGGCGCGGTGGCCAGGACCACGGCGATGGCGGCCAGCGAGGCCAGCGCTGCGCCCAGGACCGTATCGATCCGCCCAAACCGGATATCCCGCCGCGTCAGTCCTTTATCGACCGTCGCGCTCTGCTGGAAAAACAACAT
>JAJYZK010000002.1:0-23788 GCA_021799945.1 Acidobacteriota bacterium | reverse complement strand
AGTCACCGTCGCTCCGATATCCGCCAGGGCGATCAGCAGGGGGCCGCCGCCGCCGCTGTCGGGCAGGGGCCGCCAGCCCGCGAAGGCGGCGCCGATCGCCCTCCACTGCGGGTGGGCCAGCAGCGCAACCGGCACAAAGACCAGGTTCAGCGCGGCCAGCGCCAGAATCGCCCGCTCCCAGGTCCAGTAGCGATGCGAGATCATGGCCAGGCAGAGCACCAGCAGCGAGCCCGCGACCGCCAGCCACGGCGCAACGCCAAAGTACCCAAGACCCGCTCGGACCGCGATGAACTCCGTAATCAGGGTAAGAAAGTTTCCGATTCCCAGGTCGATCAGCGAAAACCATCCCCAGAAGGGCCCGAAGCGCTCAAAGATCAATTCCGCGTGGCCCCGGTGCGTGGAGGCACCGAGGCGGACAGTCATCTCCTGCACTACGATGGCCATCAGGAAGGTGAGGACGATGAAGGGCAGGAAGAAGCCGACTCCATAGCGAGCCCCCGTCGCGGCATAGGAGAGCATACTGGGCCCGTCGTTTTCGCCCAGCATCACCAGCATGCCCGGGCCCACCAGGAGCCAGAGCAGGCGCAGACGCGAGATCCATCCGGGCTTCGCGCGCGCATTCCAGACGCGTTCGCGGTCCAGGGCCCGGTCCACATCCTCGTGACGAATCTCCACGCCGTCGCGCGGCGAGGGGGGCGGAGTGGAAGGGCCGGAATGCGTTGTCGTCTCCGCCGAATGCACCGTTCAAGCCCCCGCTCCGAACCGTCGTTTCCTGTTGCTTCGTTCCGCGAGCGTACCGCGAATGCGGCCCGCCTGCCGATGGGCGCCCGCGATCATCCAAACCGCGCACACCCCGTCCTGGAACCCTTCCCCCGCCCAGCCGCGCCGCCAATTGGAGTATATCGATATTTCCCTTTTCTATTTAACCACAGTTAATTCCGGAGGTTTCCGGCTCACGGTCCGCGTGGCGGACCGGCCTTCGCCGCTGACTCCTCCTGCGGTAGTCTTTCCAGAGTCGCAGTTCCGATGCGGTAACGATCGGGGCGACGAGGATGCGATGAACTGGAATGCGATGAGTCAAGGCGCCGGGCAATGAAAGTTCTGGTGATCGGATCGGGCGGCCGGGAGCACGCGCTGGTCTGGGCTCTCTCCCGTTCCCGCCGCGTATCGCAAGTGGTCTGCGCCCCGGGAAACGCCGGCATTGCGTCTCTCGCCCGCCTGGCCCCTGTGAACCAGAAGGATCTGGACGATCTGCTTCGGGTAGCCGCCGCCGAAGCGCCCGATCTGGTGGTGGTCGGCCCTGAGCTTCCGCTGTCGCTGGGGCTCTGCGACGAACTGACCCGCCGGGGGATTCCCGTCTTCGGGCCGACGCGCAAGGCGGCGCTGCTTGAGAGCAGCAAGGGATTCGCCAAGCAGTTCATGCAGCGGCGCTCCATTCCGACTGCCGCCTATGCGGTGGCCCACTCGGAAAAGGCGGCGCTGCAGGCGCTCGACCTGTTCCATTTGCCGGTGGTGGTCAAGGCGGATGGATTGGCCTCCGGCAAGGGGGTCGTGGTCTGCGAGAGCCGGCGCGAGGCGGCCGACGCCATCGCCGGTCTCTTCGGCGGCGGCCTCCTGGGCGCGGCGGAGAGGGCCGTGGTGCTGGAAGAGTTCCTTTCGGGCGAGGAGCTTTCGTTTCTGACGCTCACCGATGGACGCAGCGTTTCCCCGCTGCCCCCGGCGCAAGACCACAAGCGCGCGGGCGAGGGCGATACCGGCCCCAACACCGGAGGCATGGGAGTCTATTCCACCGACGGCATGCTGGACCCCTCGATGCGCGAGTGGATCCTGCAGCACATCGCTCTCCGCGCGGTGGAAGGCATGCGGGACGAGGGATCGCCCTTCTGCGGCGTGCTCTATTGCGGCCTGATGATGACGCCGCGGGGGCCCATGGTTCTGGAGTTCAACGCCCGCTTCGGCGATCCGGAAACGCAAGCCCTGCTGGTGCGGCTGGAGAGCGATCTGGCGGAGGTTCTCGAAGCCTGCGTCGAGGGCCGCCTGCAGGAGACGCCGCTGCAGTGGAAGCCGGGGAGTTCCGCCTGCGTCATCGCGGCCTCGGAAGGGTATCCCGGCAATTATCCTACGGGGAGGTTGATTACCGGCCTGGATGCCGCCGCCGCAATGCCCGGAGTCCAGATCTTCCACTCCGGCTCCGCATGGATGGATGACCGCTTGGTGACGGCCGGCGGCAGGGTGCTGGGAGTGACCGCGCTGGGGTCCACGCTGGAGCAGTCGCTCGCCCGCGCCTACGAAGCGATGGGCAGCATCCATTTTGAAGGAATGCATTACCGCAGAGATATCGGTCGCCGTTCTTCGGAATTCCGGTAGCGGCCGGCTTGCAGCTTCCGGTGCGGAGCGCTCCCCGCGCGCCCCAGGCCGGTTTCCCTTTCGCCGGTATTTTTCAACCCAATTCCCGCTGGTGTAGTGTTAGCGAGGGGGAGCGGGGCGCGGCCTCCCGGCATTCGTTGCAATCGTTACAGTTATCGGCTTTCGCGCAGCAGGCCGTTCCCCGGCGGCCTGGGGAGCCGCGCAAAGCATGCAGGAGGGCATTTCATGGCGTCGTATCCAATCCCCGCGCTGGAGGAGCTCGCGCCGGTCGCGCGGGGCGAGATTCTTCTGGTCGCCAATGGTGACTTGCGCCAATCCGCGAACAGGGTCTGCTGGCCCGCGCAGGCGGAGCTGGAGGCAAAGCTTACCGAGGCCTTCCGCCGCGAGGGGTATACGCTGCGCCGCGCCCACCCCTACCGGCCGGATCTGGGGCATGGATTTCTCTACGGCCAGCGAATGGGCATGGATGTCTTCGCCGGAATCCATCCGGAGGCGCCCCTCGTGGTGGCCGAGGCGGTCTGGCAATACAGCAACCACCTTCTCGCCGGGCTGGCGAGTCACCGCGGCCCCATCCTGACGGTCGCCAACTGGTCCGGCCAATGGCCGGGCCTGGTGGGCATGCTGAACCTGAACGGCAGCCTGCACAAGGCCGGAGTGAAATTCAGCACCCTGTGGAGCAAGGACTTCGACGACGCGTTCTTCCTGGGCAAACTGCGGCAATGGCTCCGAGAGCGGAAGATCGATCACGATCTCAGCCATGTCCGGCCGCTGAACCAGGCCCTTCTGCCGCCGGCGGAGAGAGCATTGGGAGAGGCTCTCGCCGCCGATCTCAAGCGGCGCAAGGCGATCCTGGGAGTCTTCGACGAAGGGTGCATGGGCATGTACAACGCCATTGTGGAGGACCATTTGCTCAACTCCACAGGCGTGTACAAGGAGCGGCTGAGCCAGTCGGCGCTGGTCGCCTCGATGCGTGGGGTCTCGGACTCCGAGGCCGGGAAGATCCGCGCATGGCTGGACAATCGCGGCTTCACCTTCGTGACGGGAACGACAGAGGAGACGGACCTCACGGACAGCCAGATTCTGGAGCAGTGCAAGATGTACATCGCCGCCGTGCGCATCGCGGACGAGTTCGGTTGCGATGCGATCGGGATCCAATACCAGCAGGGACTGAAAGACATGGCGCCCGCCTCCGACCTGGTGGAGGGTCTGCTCAACAATGTCGAGCGTCCGCCGGTCTTCGATGCGGCCGGAAAGGAGCTGTACCCAGGCCGGCCGCTGCCCCACTTCAACGAGGTGGATGAATGCGCCGGGCTGGATGCTCTGGCCACCAGCCGCATCTGGACGGCAATGGGCTTCGATCCGGCGACCACCCTGCATGATGTTCGCTGGGGTGAGCATTACCGGGGCGAGGGGATCGATGAGTTCGTTTGGCTATTTCAAATCTCGGGCGCGGTCCCTGCCTCGCATATCGCCGGCGGCTACGCCAAGGCCAGCAGCGAACGGCAGCCTCCAATGTATTTCCGTCTCGGCGGGGGAACGCTCAAAGGGATATGCAAGCCGGGCCACCTGGTCTGGAGCCGAGTCTTTGTCGAAGGCGGCCGGCTGCACATGGACCTGGGCCGGGCGACCGCCATCGAATTGCCCGCCGCGGAGACGGCCCGCCGCTGGAAGGCGGTCACCCCGCAATGGCCGATTCTGCATGCCCTGCTGCATGGGATCGACCGCGATCAATTCATGGCCCGGCATCGCGCCAATCATTTGAACGTGGCCTACGCTCCGGGGGCCGAGGCCGCCGATCGGGCCCTGGCGGTCAAGGCGGCGATGCTCTCCGCGATGGGCGTCGAAGTGCATCTCTGCGGCGACTGACTCCCGCCTGCCGCCCGGTCTGCGGCGCGCGACCGGCCGCCGGCGATTGCTCACAGTCTCCCTGACGGAGAAAGGACACGCTCGCATGCTGGCATCCTCTTCGATTGGGGCGAGAGAAGAGAAAGGCTCGTCCCAACCTCTGGTTCCTCCGGGAGCGGGGCTTCCATTTTCCGTGCTCACCGCGCTGTTCTTTTTGTGGGGCGTTCCGAACAATCTGAACGACGTGCTGATCCGCCAGTTCATGAAGTCGTTCGCCATTTCCAGGTTTGAAGCGGGTCTGGTGCAATCCGCCTTCTACCTCGGATATTTTCTTCTGGCCATTCCGGCCGCGCTTCTGATGCGGAGGCTGGGCTACAAGCCGGGAATCCTGATCGGCCTTGTGCTCTTCGGCCTGGGAGCGGGTCTTTTCCTGCCTGCGGCCCTCATCGGGCGGTACGGCTTTTTCCTCGCCGCGCTGTTTGTGATCGCCAGCGGGCTTTCCTTCCTGGAAACCGCCTCCAATCCTTTGATCGCGCAGATGGGAGCTCCGGAAAGCGCGGCCAGGCGGCTCAATCTCGCGCAGGCGTTCAATCCTCTGGGCGCCATCGCCGGCGTGCTTCTGGGAACCATCTTCATCTTCTCCGGAGTCGAACTCACCCCGGCGCAGGTGGCGGCGATGCGCGCCGCGCATACCTACCGCATCTACCTGCGGCACGAGACCATGCGGGTGGTAGCCCCCTATCTCATCCTGGGCGCCATCGCCCTCCTCTGGTCGGCGCTGATCGCGCGCACAGAATTTCCCTCCATCGCCACCGCGCACGGCGAAGGCGGCGAGGGCCGGGGAAACTTCCGCGCTCTGCTGCGGTATCCGCACTTTCTGCTGGCCATCTTCGCGCAGTTTCTGTATGTGGGGGCGCAGGTAGGCATCTGGAGCTACTTCATCCAGTACGTGCAGGACTCGACGCACCAACCGGAGAAGATCGCCGGGTATCTCCTTACCGGCACGCTGGGGGCCTTCGCCCTGGGACGATTCAGCTCCGCCTCCCTGATGCGGTATGTGAAACCGAATCTCCTGATGGGCCTTTATGCTCTGATCAATGTGGTCCTGACCACGGTCGGCGTGGTGCATCCCGGCTGGATCGGGTTGTGGGCTCTCTTCTGTACCAGCTTCTTCATGTCCAATATGTTTCCCACCATCTTTGCGCTGGGAATCGACGGGCTGGGCGGCAACACCAAGATTGGCGGCTCGCTGATCATCATGTCCATTGTGGGAGGGGCTGTGCTGACCCCGGTGATGGGCCTGGTGTCGCAGTGGCGCGGCGGCATCGCGGCGGCCTATGTGGTTCCCGCGGCGGCCTTCTGCTACATCGCCTTCTATGGCTTTGTCGGGTCGCGCCTGCGCCCGCGTCCGACCGCGGCGGCCTGATCCGGGAGCCCGCCAAGGCTGGCGCTCAGTTTGCCACGCGCCGTTCCAGCTCCTCCATGCTGCTGGCGCCTTCCATCGGCCCCCGGCGCTCGGTGGCCGCAGCGCCCGCGGCGTTGGCCAGCAGTAGGGCTCTGCGCGGGGGAAGACCCTGCATGAGGCAGGAGAGGAAGGTGGCCCCGAAGCAGTCTCCGGCGCCCGTGGGATCGACCACTTCGGCGGGGAAAGCGGCGGTCTCAATGCATTGCCCGGAATCGAAGTAGAGGCTGCCCCGATCTCCGCGCTTGAGAGCCACCATCCGGATGCCCCGCTCCAGCAGCAAGGCCGCGGCCTGTCGCTCCGGGACGCCGGGATAAAAGTACTCCAGATCCGCCTGGCTGGGTAAAAAAATGTTGCTGGCGCAGAGGATCTCCCCAAGCGTCTCTCGAATGGCTGAGCTGGTAAGTAGCTCGGGGCGGATATTGGGATCGAAGGATATCTCCGCGCCGGCATCTCTGGCCAATCGGATGCCCAGCCGGACCGCCTCCACCACCCCCGGGGCAATCAGGGATGTGCCCATCACATGGAAGACCCGGCAGCCGCGGAAGAGCTCGGGGCTCATCTGCGAGGGCTCCAGCATTCCCGCCGCGGAGTGAACGAGGTTGAAGACAAAGCTTCGGCTGCCGTTCTTTTCATAGGAGACAAAGGCGGTTCCCGTGGGACGGCCGGGAATGTGGCGGATCCAGCGCATGTCCACTCCGCTGCGCTCCAGCCGTTGGAGGCACAACTCTCCGAAGGCGTCGTCTCCCACGCTCCCCACCAAGGCGGTGCGGCAGCCGGTGCGCGCCGCTTGGGCGGCGAAGATGGCGGGCGCGCCGCTGGGATAGGGCCCGGCAAACAGGCCCGGTTCCAGGAAGCCCTGACCCTGCTCGATCGCCACCATCTCCGCGAGAATCTCGCCAATCGCCACCAGCTCCATGCCGCGCTCCCGCCGAAATCATATCCCGGAAGCAGGGTCCCGGCCGGAGGCCGCGGCTCTTGCAAAAGAGGAGGGTGCAACGTAACGTTGCAGCAAACGTCCCACCTTCGGAACGCCGGAACTGTGGCCCGGGAGCCAGATTCTGGAAGCGAGAACCCGTAGCGAGGATCCGAAGGACAAAAGGACGAAAAGAACAGATGGAACGAAAGAGGAGCGGGAGCATGACATCACAAGAGTTATGGGCGCAGGTTGCCGAGACGCTGGAGCGCTACAACCTGCTGAAGCATCCCTTTTACCAGGCATGGTCCAAAGGCGAATTAACGCCGGGCCAACTGGCCTTTTATGGCGCCCAGTATGGCAGGCACGTCGTCGCCTTTCCAACCTACCTCACCCGGCTGCATTCGCGCCTGGAGGATGGCCCGGCTCGCCGGGCAATCCTGGCCAACGCCGCCGACGAGGAGAGCGAGGCGGGCTCGCATGGCGATTTATGGCGCCAGTTCGCTGAGGGATTCGGCGGGAATGCAGGCGGCGGAGTCAAGGTGGACGAGGTGACCGCCCTGGTGGAGACATTCCGGACCATCGCCGAACGAGCCAGCCTTCCCCGGGCGCTCGGCGCCTTTTATGCCTATGAGTCGCAAGTGCCGGCGATAGCGCGGGAGAAGCTGCGCGGACTGAAGAAGTTCTATGGCGCGAGCGAGCGGACGGGCGAGTATTTCACCGTGCATATGACCGCCGATGTGCGCCACGCCGCGGTGTGGCGCGGGCTGATTGACCGAAGCCTGGAAGAGGAGCCCGGCTGCGGCCCGCAGGTGCTGGAGGGAGTTGGACGGGCGGCCGGGGCGCTGTGGAATGCTTTGGACGGAATCGAAAGGGCTCGCACCACTCTTCCCTGACGGGTTGAAATGCGCGCCGAAGCGATGCCAGGCGCAAAACCTCTACTCCGGCGGCGCCCGTTCCGCAAATGGCGGAGCTGCGAACCGCCTCCCGCATCTCGTCTCGCTCGACCGCCTGGAGTGTAAGCAGAATCCTCCCCCGACCGGCATCCCGGGAACCGCTTTGAGCGGGGCCCGGATGCTCCGGGAAGGCAAAATTTGGACTTTTCCGGGCCGCGTCCGGTTCTGCGACGCTCAGGCCGAATTGAGGAGAATGCGGCCGGAGGCTGCGGAGAGATTGCGCGACCGATTCCCGGATTGCAACACTGGGTTGCCAAGCGCTGCCGCGGCGTGAGCCGCCGCCGGAGCGATTTCCCGGGATGCGGGCGATCGGCGATTCATGACGCCGAGGCACTAGCCGATACTACAACTAAAGCGTAGGGGTCCCCGCCACGCCATCGCGAGCCGATGTGAGTGTTGAAGGGAATGTGGAAAACGGGCCGGCCTGACAAGCTCTGAAAACGGAACAGCCCGGTCAAGAGGGCAGGCGGCGGAGAGCGGCCGGTCCCCGGTTGAGTTCAACCTGATTGCTCGGTTCGGCAGAAGACCTGGCCAGGACTCGCCGGAAGCATATTGCAATTCACGCAAAGCGCGATCAAAGCCAAAATTTGAGGCTGAAGATCGAGACTGAAGATTGAGACTGAAGAAGGACCGGAAAATGCAGATGCTGAAAAATCAGGAGCCGGATTCCGTGCTCCTTTCTCCCACGGCGCAGCAGGCCTTCCTCTCCGGAGCATGGCGGCGGGCGGGAAACAAGCGGCCACGCTTTGAGAGGCCCCTGATGGAGCGGAAGCGGATCCCCGTCGAGGACAGGCAGACGGTCAGAATGGACAAGATCGCCAACCTCCGCCGGGCGTTGGCCAACCATACTTACCTCGTGAGCTCCCAGGACGTGGCGACGAAGCTGATCGACCATCTGCTGAGCCTTGGCAGCTAGAGCCAAGGCTCCTTGCAACCTTCCCGCAGCAAAGGCGGCGCGCCCCCACCCGTACGAAATTAGAAGCGGCCTCTCCCCGGTCCGCAGTCGCGCCGCCATCAGATCCTGTCAAGCGAAAGCGATCTCCGGCGTTGCTTTTGCCGGTCTCGTTGCCGCGCCCTCTTGCGGCGGCAGGACCGGCAACCGTCGGCGCAAAATGGAGGGCCGAATGACTCGGATGGCCGATCCGTCAGGTCAAGCTTCGCGCAGCCCGGAATCGAGGCCTAAAATTGAGCCATAGAATGGAGTCATGGATAAAAGCATGGCGGGTTCGAAATTGGCGGGCGGCGCATCCGGCCCGGCGGAGGGCCGCTTCCTCTTCAGAAAATTCGGCCTGACCGAGCGCCTGCTGGAGCGCTGTCTCGGCGAAGCACTCTCGGCCGGAGGAGATTACGCCGATCTGTATTTCGAATCGGTCGCCTCGACCTCAATCTCCGTGGATGAATCGTTGGTCAAATCGGCCAGCTATGGAGTGAGCGCCGGCTGTGGCATCCGGGTAGTCTCGGGCGAGCGCACCGGTTATGCCTACTCCGACGATCTTTCCGAGGAGCGTCTGCTGCGCGCGGCGCGCACCGCGGCCGTGATTGCCGATGGTCCGGCCAGGCAGCCGGTCGCCGGGTTTCGCGAGACGCCCAAATCGGGCTTGTATGCGATCCCGGCGGCGGAGGCCGATCCGCACATCGCCCAAAAAGTTGAGCTGGTCATGCGGGCCGACCGCGCCGCCCGTGCGTACGACTCGCGCATCGTCCAGGTGCGCGCCGGATACAGCGAGGAACTGCGCCACATACTGATCGCCGGCTCTGACGGAGCCTTCGCCACCGACGTTCAGCCGCTGGCGCGTTTGAATGTATTCGCCATCGCGCGCGGTCCCTCCGGCAGCGCCAGGGGAAGCTCGGGCGGCGGTGGCCGCGTGGAGATGGACTTTTTCCTCGCGGAAAAAACGCCGGAACGCTTCGCCCTCGAAGCGGCGCGCCAAGCGATTCTGCAGCTCGGCGCCGTGCCGGCGCCAGCCGGCGAAATGGAGGTGGTTCTCGGCCCCGGCTGGCCGGGAGTCCTGCTGCATGAAGCGGTCGGTCACGGCCTGGAGGCGGATTTCAACCGTAAAAAGACCTCGGCCTTCGCCGGACTCATCGGATGCCATGTCGCCAGCTCCAAGGTGACCGTCGTGGACAACGGAACGCTGCCTTCCCGCCGCGGTTCGCTGAACGTCGATGATGAAGGCTCGCCGACCCGGGAGACGGTGCTGATCGAGAACGGCGTGCTCAAGGGCTATCTCAGCGATAAGCTCTCCGCCCGGCTGATGGGGCTGGCCGACACCGGCAACGGGCGGCGCGAAAGCTACCAGCACATTCCCATGCCGCGGATGACGAACACCTATATGCTCTCCGGCGAAGATAGCCCGGAGGATATTCTCCGCAGCGTCAAACGGGGTCTCTACGCGGTCAATTTCGGAGGCGGCCAGGTAGACATCACCAATGGAAAATTTGTCTTCTCCGCCTCCGAGGCCTACCTGATTGAGGACGGGAAGGTCACCGCGCCGGTTCGCGACGCCACGTTGATCGGCAACGGCCCCGAGTCGCTCAAATATGTATCGATGGTGGGCAACGATCTGGCTCTGGACGAGGGCATCGGAACCTGCGGCAAGAACGGTCAGAGCGTGCCGGTTGGCGTAGGCATGCCTACGGTGAAGCTGGACCGCATGACCGTGGGAGGCGCCGGTCGCTAAGGCAGCCGGCCCGCAATCGGATTCGATCCCGGCTAGAGAAAGAGGCCCTGCTTGCAATCCATCCGGGCTCCGCTCATGCTTAGGGCATGAGCGCGACCAGCGAGATCCTCCCTTCTCCGGCGATCCCCGGCGATCTGCGGCAACTTGCCGGCGATCTTGTGGCCAAGGCCCTGCGCGCCGGCGCACGGGATGCCGAGGTCGTCATCCGGGAGGGCGATGAGTTTTCCGCACTCGTCCGCCTCGAGCAGGTGGAAAAGCTGAAGGAATCCGGCTCCCGGGGCATTGGAATCAGGGTCTTCACCGGTTCGGAGCGATCCCTGCATTCGGCCAGCGCCTCCACCAGCGACTTCTCCGCCGAGGGATTGCGGCGGCTGGTCTGCGGAGCGCTCGACCTGGCCCGGGTAACATCGGAGGATTCGTTCGCGGGCCTGCCCGAGCCCGGCGAATTTGGGGCTCTCCCGGGCGAGCTCGACCTCTACCACCAGGATGTCTATTCGCTGCCCGTAGCCACGCGGATTGAATACGCGCGCCGCGCGGAAGCCGCGGCGATGGCCGCCGACCCCCGCATCCAGAACAGCGCCGGCGGCGGCTTCGACGCCGCGACGGGCCGCACGGTTCTGGCCAATTCGCGCGGCTTCCTGGGCGAATACCGGCGCTCCTACTGTTCGCTCGCCTCGATGCCGATCGCCAGCGCTCCGGACGGAAAAATGCAGCGGGACTTCTGGTATTCGAGCGCCAGAAAGGTTTCCGCGCTCGATACGCCGGAGGCTGTGGGCGCCGAGGCTGCGCGGCGGACGATACGCCGCCTGAACGCCCGCCGCGTCGCCACCCAGCGCGTCCCGGTCGTATTCGCTACGGAGGCCGCACGCTCGCTGGTGGGGCATGTGTTTGAGGCGGCCAGTGGGGACAGCATCTATCGCGGCGCCTCCTTCCTGGCCGGCCAGTTGGAAAAGGTGGTCGCCGCGCCGCAGATCTCCATCGTGGACGACGGAACGCTGCCTGGACTCTTCGGCACGACGCCTTTCGACGGCGAGGGTCTGCCCACCCGCAGAACGCCGGTCATTGAGGACGGAGTGCTGAAGAGCTATCTGCTGAACACCTACTCCGCGCGCAAGCTCGGGCTGCGGAGCACCGGCAACGCCTCCCGGCCCATGGCCGGCAACCCCGGCATCGGAACGGGCAACCTGTATCTGCAGGCCGGTTCGATCTCTCCGCAGGAGCTGATCGGCCAAATCCAGGCCGGCTTCTACGTGACGGAGCTGATGGGATTTGGCGTGAATGCCGTCACCGGCGATTATTCCCGCGGAGCGGCCGGATTGTGGATTGAGAATGGCGAGCTCACCTACGCCGTGGAAGAGGTCACGATCGCCGGCAATCTGAAGGAAATGCTGCGAAACATCGCCGCCGTCGCCAACGATCTTGAGTTTCGCGGACCGGTGGCCTCCCCGACGCTGTGCGTCGACGGCATGACGGTGGCCGGAGAGTAAGGCGGCGGCCTGCCCGGCCCCTGGGCAAAAAACAAAATGGGCGCGCTGCTGACCAATTCGGCGCACTTCGATCCGGCCCGGCGGCGGGAGACGCTTGCGGCTCTGCCCGCGGCGGCCGGCGTCTTCGCCCTGTGCGCCGAGGACCCTGCGGCCGAGCCGTATCTGGGGAAAACTCCCGACCTTCGGCGCCGGCTCAACCGGTTGCTGAAGGTGGAAGAGGGATCGGCGCCCGGCAAACGACTGCGGCTGGCGAAACTCACCGCTCGCGTCGAATATGCCGTGACCGGTTCGGAGTTTGAATCGGCCTTTTGTCTTTACCAGGCCTCGCTGAAGGCCTTCGGAGACGGCGCCCGCCGCCGCCTGAGGCTTCGTCCCCCGGTCCTGTTGCGCATGGCGGCCGAGAATCCCTTCCCGCGCCTGTACATCACCTCTCGAATCAGCCGCAAGGCGGTGGATTCGATCTTCGGACCCTTCGCCTCGCGGGCCGCCGCGGAGACCTATGCGGAGGAGGTATTGAACCTGTTCCAACTTCGCCGCTGCACCCAGGACCTTCACCCCGACCCGAGTTTTCCCGGCTGCATCTATTCCGAAATGAAGATGTGCCTGGCGCCCTGCTTTGCCGGATGCACAGACGAGCGGTACCGGCAGGAGGCGGAGGCGGTCCAGTCCTTCCTCGCGACGCGCGGCGAAGCGCTGATCGGGGAGCTGGAGAGGGAGCGCGGCGTGGCCTCCGAAGCGCTTGCCTTCGAGCAGGCGGCCGCCATTCATCGAAGAATCACCCGGGTGAAGGCCGCCGCGCACAGCGCGGGCGAGGCGGTGCGCCCGCTCTCCCGGCTGCACGGAGCGGTCGTGCAGGCCGCCGCCGCGCCAGCCTCGGTGGCGCTCTTCGGCCTGCGCGGCGGCTACCTGACCGGCCCGGAGATCTATTCCACCGAAGGCCTGCGGCATCCCAACGAGCGCTCCGGCTCGAGTTCGTTTTACGCCCACCCGGTTGCTCTGACGCCGCTGAAGGAGGCGCCGGCGTCGCGCGATCTGCCGGAGTCCAGTCCGCCGGAATCCAGACTGGAGGACGCTCTGCGCCGGCTCTGGCCGCCGGGGCCGGCGCCGGCCTCCGCGCCGGCTCTGGCCGACCATCTGGCCTTCTTCGCCCGCTGGTATTACCGTCCGGCCGAACGCCGGGAGGGGGAGATCGTCTTCGCCAATGGGGATGGCGCGGTCAATCGGAAAGCTCTGCTCCGCGCCATTTCGCGGGTGAGCGTGGCGGCCAGTGTGGCGGCTATGGAGCGGCGGAGCATTCACGCCTCGGCTGCGCCCGCCAATTTCCCGGAATGACGTCGGTCGCGAGCAGGGGAAGAGCCGGGGCGAAACCCGGTCTGGGTTTGACGGCGAGTGCAGGCATGGAGGCAGGAGCCGAAGCCCGCTGGTACACTCAAAACAGGTTGAGAACCTGAAGCTTGGTCGAATTGGCGCCATCCATCCTCTCCGCCGACTTTTCCCGGTTGGCCGAAGAAGTCCAGGCCGCGCAGAGCGGCGGGGGCTCGGTGATCCATATCGACATCATGGACGGCCACTTTGTGCCGAACATCGCCGTCGGTCCGCCCGTCGTAAAATCCCTCCGCCGGGTGACCGGGGCCCCTCTGGATTGCCACCTGATGGTCGAAAACCCCGACCAGCTATTCCCGGAGCTGGCCGACGCCGGCGCCGATTGGGTCTCCGTGCACTATGAGGCCTGCCGGCATCTGCATCGGTCGCTCGAAGCCATCCGCGAGCAGGGCATGGCCCCGGCCGTGGTCGTCAATCCGGCAACCCGCGTCGATTTGCTGATCGACATCCTGCCGATGGTGCATCATGTTTTGGTGATGACCGTGAATCCTGGCTTCGGCGGGCAACAATTCATTGATTTCACGCTGGATAAAGTCCGGCATCTGGCGGCGCTGCGGCAGAGTCTCGGCTTGGACTATCGCATCGAGGTCGATGGGGGAATCGCTCACGACACCATCGCCTCAGCCGTCGAAGCAGGAGCGGATCTGCTGGTCGCCGGCAGCGCCATCTACGGCTCCGGCCATCCGGAGCAGGAGGCGCGGGAGCTGCTGGCGCTGGCCCGAGCGGCGGAGCGCGCTGGAAAAAAAACCCGCGAGCCCGGCGCCGCGGCCATTTAAACTGAAAGCTCACGTGAAAGACGGCAAGCTTGGCTCTGCGCCGGTCGGGAATGCCCGGACTGTTCTCGCCTGAGGCGTTAGGTCCGGCTCGGCTTCCGCGCTGCATTTGAGGTTTTATGAATCGTCGGTTCCTCCTGCTGTCGGCACTGTTTCTGTGTGGCGCGCTGTCCGCCCCCGCGCAACTCGGCATCTTCAAACACAAGCTGGCCCCCACCAAGGCGACGCCGGAGAATCCTCTGGCCGGCGATACCTCCAAGCAGCCGGACAAGGAACTCTTCGTGAAGGCCATGGCCGCCATGGATGCCGGCAAGTTCGATGTGGCCCGGCTCGACCTGCAAACGCTGCTGAACACCTATCCGGAATCCGAATACCAGATGCGCGCCAAGCTGGCCGTGGGCGATACCTGGTTCAAGGAGGGCGGCGCCGCCGCCCTGACCCAGGCCGAGGCGGAGTACAAGGACTTCATCACGTTTTTCCCAAATGCGCCGGAGGCTGCCGAGGCGCAGATGAAGGTGGCGGACATTTACTTCACCCAGATGGAGAAACCCGACCGCGACCCCACCAACGCCAATCGCGCGGAGCAGGAATACCGCACGATGATTCAGCAGTTCCCTGACTCTCCGCTCATTCCGCGGGCCAAGCAGAAGCTGCGTGAGGTGCAGGAAGTTCTGGCGGACCGGCAATATGACGTGGGCACGTTTTACGCCTCTCACGAGAACTGGTCGGCGACGATCGCTCGCCTGCAGACCCTTACCGATGAGTATCCGCTTTACAGCCACAGCGATCTGGCCCTGATCGCGCTGGGCGACGCCTACGCGGCCGAGGCGCGACAGACGCAATTGCTCAATATGACGCCCGCGGCCAAGCAGGAGATGATGAAGGCCTTCGACGATCGCGCGGCGGACGCTTACGACCGGGTGGTCACGCGCTATGCGACATCGCCGCACGTTGAGGATGCGCGGGAACGCCTGATCGCCCTGAACCGGCCGATTCCCGACCCGACTCCGGCGCAGCTTGCGGAGAGCGAGTCCGAGGAACAGAGCCGCATCCCCATCACCCTCAAGGATCGGGCCATTTTCCTGGTGAAGAGCGGCCCGGTAACGATCAGCGCGGCGCGGGTCGGCGAACCCACGATGTCGGATCCGCCGGTCGTTACAGCGCCCCAGGTGAACCAGGAAAACTCGGCGATGTATACCGCCGCAATCGCCGGCAAACCCATCCCGTCGGAGTCTTTGGCTCCGGCTGGGGCGCTGGCCTCCGCGCCGGGCGCGGAGAACCAGACCCCGGCTGGCGACAGTGGCGCGCCGTTGCAACTTGAGAGCGTGCCCAGCGCCGGTGAAGAAGGCGGCGGACCCGCGGTGGGGGCGCAAATTGTCGGCACGGGAGCGGCAGGCGACTCAACTGGAGCGGACCCCGGAGCGAACAACAACGGCAACGCACCGCCCGGATCTGCACAGACCGGGACCACATCGAACGGGACCGCATCGACCGGCGCCGCGTCGGCGGAGGATGCGGCTGGAGCAGCGGCCGCAGCCGATGCTGCGGGCGTTCCTGGAGCACAGAACCAGGGCGGCCTGCAGCCTGTAGGTCAGACCGGAACGCAGGCCCTGCCGCCGGTTGAACAACCGGCCGCCGCCGCGCCGCAGACGAACGATGTTCATGGGCCTCCCAGCCAAGTTCAGACCGGAACGAACACCGGCGCCGCGCAGGGCAAGAAAAAGGCCCCGGCGCCCAAATACAACTCCAAAGCCGAGTCTTCCAGCAAGCACAAACAAAAGACCGATCTGCAAAAGATGAATCCCTTCTAGAAACGCAGTGAAAAACCGATCGATTGGTGGCTCCCGACTCGCCCGCTATGAATATTGCGTGGCCAAGGCAGGGGGCCTCCGTCGGTTGCTTCGGTGCGGCTCGCGGCAAGCCCCCAGGACAAAATTCCGGATTGCTGTGAACTTTCGAAATGCAGCCCGAGGGGTTTTATCCAAGAGGTTTTTGAGGAATAACCCGCTCGACGGGTCGTTGCAACGACCCGTTGCAAGAGAGCACTCCGAAAACACGCTGAAGGTTCGCGACGCCGGTCCATGCCATCCAGGAAAATGCCGGAGCGCCTACCCTCCCTGTCCGGAGCGCTCAATTGTCCCACGAGCCCCAAGCCTGCCCCGACCTTGTCTCTTTCTCCCTGGCCTTTTTTCTTACGCCAATCGGTAAAATGCTCTATCTTGAAGAAAAGAAGCAGCCCTTTGCATGCCCCGGAACCTTCCCAAATCTTATGACCCCACTGGAATCGAAGACCGCTGGGCGGCGTACTGGGTAGAGGAATCTCTGTTCAGTTCGCGCCCCGCTCGGATGGACGAGCCGGTCTTTACCGTCATCCTGCCTCCGCCGAATGTTACCGGGCGCCTGCATATGGGCCACATGCTGAACCAGACGGAGATCGATATTCTCGTCCGCTGGCGGCGCATGCGCGGAGAGCAGGTCCTCTGGGTTCCCGGCACGGACCACGCCGGAATCGCCACGCAGATGATGGTGGAGCGCCAGCTTGCCGCGGAAGGCAAGGAGCGGTCGCGGATGGGCCGCGAGGCTTTCGTCGAGCGCGTCTGGGATTGGAAGCGGCACTACGGCGGAGCCATTCTGGAACAGATGAAGCGCCTCGGCGTCAGCGTTGACTGGTCGCGCGAGTACTTCACCATGGACGCCGGGCTATCGATGGCCGTGCGCGAGGCCTTCGTGCGGCTGTATGAGCAGGGGCTGATCTACCGGGCCCAGTACGTCGTGAACTGGTGCCCGCGCTGCCAGACCGCGATATCGGATCTGGAAGTGGCGCACGAGGAGCAGGAGGGCAAGCTCTGGGAGATTCGCTACCCCCTTGCGGGAGAAACGGGGGCGGGGGAAACGAGCTATGTGACCGTCGCCACCACCCGTCCCGAGACTCTTTTGGGAGATGTCGCCGTCGCCGTGCACCCGGAGGACGAACGGTATCGCTGGGCGCATGGCCGGAGGCTTCGGCTGCCGCTGCTCGACCGCGAGATTCCCGTGATCGTCGACCCATGGGTAAGCCCCGAATTTGGGACGGGCGCGGTGAAAGTGACTCCGGCGCACGACGCGAACGACTTCGCCATCGGCCGGCGTCACGGACTGGAAGCCATCGCCGTGATGGATGAAACCGGCCATATGAATGCAGCCGCCGGACCGTACGCCGGACTCGAACGCTATCAGGCTCGCAAGCGAATTCTGGCCGATCTGGAGGAGAACGGACTGCTTGCCGGCGTGCGTGAGCATGCAAACTCCGTCGGGAAGTGCGACCGCTGCAAAACGGTGGTGGAGCCTCGCCTCTCCATGCAATGGTTCCTCAAGGTCGCGCCCCTGGCGGAAAAGGCGATTGCCGCCGTCGAACAGGGATTCATCCGCTTTACCCCCGACCAGTACGCGCGAACGTATTTCGAGTGGATGCGGAATATTCACGACTGGTGCATCTCCCGCCAGCTCTGGTGGGGGCACCGCATCCCTGCGTGGCGCTGTTCTCGCGCCGGGCACATTACGGTCGCTCGCGAAACGCCGGCGGCCTGCGCAAGCTGCGGCGACGAGCGGCTTATCGAAGAGACGGATGTGCTCGATACCTGGTTTTCCTCCGGCCTGCTGCCCTGCTCACTCTTCGGCTGGCCAAACCGAAAGGTGGACTCCGACCGCTGCTATCCCACCCAACTCCTGGTGACCGGCTCCGACATTCTCTTTTTCTGGGTGGCGAGAATGGTGATGCTGGGCTGCCATTTCATGCTGGACGAGACTCGCGGAGACGGCTCACGCCGAGACCTGCAGGATGCGGTTCCATTCCGCGAGGTCTACATCCACGCCCTGGTGCGGGACGCGGAACGGCAGAAGATGTCCAAGACCAAAGGCAACGTCGTCGATCCCATCGAAACGGTGCGTCGATTTGGCACAGACGCGGTGCGCTTTACGCTTGCGGCCATGGCTTCGCCCGGAACGGACATTGCGTTTAGCGAAGAGCGGACCGCCGGGTATCGCGCATTCGCCAACAAGATCTGGAACGCTGCGCGCTTCCTCTTCCTGCAGATCGAGCGCGCCGCCGAAGCCGGGATCGACGTCGAGGAGCTGCTCCGGGATGCGGCGCTCCATGACGAACCGCTCCATGACGAGCGGCTCAAGGACGAGTCGCTGGAAGCCCGCTGGATCGCGGCCCGGCTCCATCGCGCCGCGGAGGAGGTCAACCAGGCGCTTGGAGAATACCGATTCCACGAGGCGGCAAGCCTGATTTACCAATTCTTCTGGGGCGATTTCTGCGACTGGTATCTGGAGATTGTAAAGCTGCGCCTGGACTTCGCCGAGCCATCCTGCCGCGGAGCCGCGCGAGCGGCGCTATCGACGCTGCATCGGGTCTTCGAGGCCGCTCTGCGTCTTCTATCGCCGTTCATGCCCTTCCTCACGGAGGAGGTCTGGCATGCGCTCTACGATGGGGCGCCTCCCCGGCGATCCATCGCGCTCGCGCCCTATCCCTCCGCCGGCTGTTCGGGCGGCGCGGCGCAGTCCGACCAGGCGGTGGAAATCCAGATGGCCATCCTCCAGGAACTCATTGCCGCTCTCCGCGCCTTGAGAAAGGACCTTGGAGTCGAAGAAAAGCGCCTGCCGGCTGCGCAGCTTAGCCGCTACGCCATTCCTTCCGGCTGCCTGGGATTTGTGCTGCGGCTGGGCCGGATCTCCGAGATCGTCTCCGTCGACCGGCTGGCGGCAGGCTCCAACGTGCGCAGCGCCTTCCACTTCGACGTCGCCATCGTTTACGATCGCGCGGCCGACGCCGCCGCAGAGCGCGACCGCCTGGAGAAGGAACTGGCGCGCATGGAAAAAGAGGCCGCCAATGCCGGCCGCCAACTGGCCAATCAAGGATTTCTGGCCAAGGCTCCGAGCCACGTGGTGGAGGGGCTTCGCCGGCGGGCCGGGGAACTCGATCTGCTGATTCCCAAAACTCGGGCCGCGTTCGATCGTCTCAATGGAGGCAACCGGCAAAGTTCTCCGAGGAGGGCCGATGGATTGGAAAAGCCGGCGGATTGAGGCGGTTCTGGAGCAGGCGCTCGCCGAAGACAACGCAACGCGAGACGTGACCAGCGCCTTGACCATCGACCCCGGCCTGCGAGCCTCCGCCACGGTGCTGGCCAAACAGGATTGCGTCGTCTGCGGCCTGGGCTGTGTTGCGCGCTTCCTGGAGATATTCGCGCGCATGGACAATCGAACGGAAAATCGGTTTGAAGTGATCAGTCACCCGGAGATCTTCGACGGAGTGCGGGTGAAGAAAGGCCAGGCCCTGGCGGTCATCCGTCACCAGGCCCGCGCTCTTCTCGCCTGTGAGCGGGTCATCCTGAATCTGATGCAGCGAATGAGCGGCATCTCCACCGCCACCCGCGCCTATGTCGAAGCGGTCGCCGGAACCAAAGCCCGGATCCTCGATACCCGCAAAACCGTTCCCGGCCTGCGCCTGCTGGATAAATATGCCGTACGCTGCGGCGGAGGCGAGAATCATCGCCTGGATCTCTCGGATGGAATTCTGATTAAAAACAATCACATATCCCTGGGCGGCGGATTGCCTCACGTGCTCTCGCTGGCCATTGCGGCGCGCAAGGCCGGCCAGCGCATCCACTGCGAAGTCCGGAATTTCGAGGAACTCGAGCAGGCGATCGCCGGCGGAGCCGACTCCCTGCTGCTCGACAACATGACGCCGCAGCAAATAAAAAAGGCCGTCGGAATCGTGCGCGGCCACAGCCCGAAGATCCCCTTGGAAGCCTCTGGCGGCATTACTCTCGATAACGTTCGGGAATATGCCTTGGCCGGCGTGGACTATATTTCTATCGGCGCGTTGACGCATTCCGCGGCCGCGGTCGACCTGAGCATGCGCATTACCACGGAGATCTCCTTAAGGTAATTCCGACCGGGGGCGGTGGAGGGGGATCCTCATTGACGGCGGGCGGTTAAAGTTCGATACTTGCTGGTGAGAAGCGTCTACGGGCGGCCTCTAGTTCCGTCTTCCGCACCCCCCAAATGCCGCGGACTATAGGGCGATCAGGACGATAGACAGAGTGGAGCAATTCGGAACGGTTCCCCGGGAGCCGCTCGACCAAAACAGCGAGAGACGCACGGTCTATCCCCATCTCGCTCAGGCCCGCAGGGAGGCCTTCCCGGTTGCACGGCGGTTGTTTTGCAATGGAATTCTCTCCAGGTTTTGTCGCGATCTTTTGAGGATTGAAGGGCTTTTGCCCGGCGATTCCCGCGCTTTTACCGGCTTTGCGGTTGATTCTGTCGTTTCTTTGGAATCGTTGATTGCGAGGTTTCAAGGCCCGGCAGAACGGCGGAGCGCCGAGTAGGCGGAACGGGATTGGCGCCTCCGCAAAAAACGCCGGCGCTCTCCGGGGTGGGCGGAGGCGCGGAGCGCGCTGAATTCCGAAACGTTGAGGAAATTGATCCGGCCGCGAGGCTTGTCCCGGCCGGATCTACCTAACGGGTGATAAAGGGCTCTGATGAATGTAGCAACGACTGCTTACTTCGGGTTCGAAAGCGCCGTCCCGGCTTTGCCGGCATCGGAAGTTTCCGCGGAGTTGCTTCTCGGAAATACATCGATCCGCCATGCGATTCCTGCAATCCAGGCGCTGCGCACCCGTTCCGGACAGGAAAAAGACCTTACGACCGACCCCGAATACTTCCTGTCGCTGCTTGCCGGGGAACAGAAACGCCCGGCCGCAGTGCTCCTCCGATCCTCCTCCGACCTGTTGGGTTGCGTCCTGCTCTATGAGCACACTCTGTGCGGCTTCGGTCTAGGCCTGTTCCATGGAGGCGACTACGTGGGCGAAGGCCTGGTAGTCGGCGCCGCGCCCCATCGCACGCAGTTGGTGGGGATTGCTGCCCAGTCGTTGCTGGAGCGGTGGCGAATCCATGGAGTCAGCCTGTCGATGAAGGGAACGAAGGAGGAATGCGTCGCTCGGATGGGGCCGGAGAGCGAACATCGAAGCTTTGCCGGCAAGAGTGTGCAGCACAAGCTGCCCCTGGAGCCGACCTATTCCGGCATGCTCTCCAGCCTCGGCCCGCGCACCCGCAGGAGTCTGGCGGGAAAGCGCGAACATCTGGAAAAAGACCCCGGAGTGACCTTCCTTTGCGATCTGAGCGTCGAAGTCGCGCGCGAGGCGATCGAGGCTCTTCGAACGGTGTCGGAGCCCACCCGAAGCAGACCCTTCTTCCAGGCCCGGCTCGCGCTGCAGTTGCGCAGAAGCAATTTTTTCTCGATGGCGTTGCGTCATCCGAATGGTACGTGGCTCAGCCTGCTGATGGGCTGGCGAATCGATGGCGTCACCTATATCGACATTCAGCTCAATCACTCCCAATTCAAGAAAGAATCGCTCTCCGCGGTGATGCGGGCATTCATGATCGAACACGAGATCGGACGGCAACAGCGCGCGCTCAATTTCGTAGGGGGATCGTCGCTGCTGCTCCGGCGCTATTGCCGTCCGCCGGAGCCCTACACGGATGCCTTCCTGCGCCGCCCCTGCCTGCGAGGACGCCTGCTCGCGGCCTTGGCCGCCTGGGTTCGGCCCGGATCGGTCTATGAGCGTCTGGAAGCCCCGGCCGACGCCGCGCGCCCCACCGAGATTGGCGCCTGAATTCCGAATCCGCTCCACCCCGATTCGCTCCCGACCCGCCATATTCGAGATGAGTTAAAACCGGAGTCGAGCAGTCCGCATCGATGAAGTTGGACATGCCGATTCGGCTGGTCGGCTCCGGCCCGAGATCGCGCGTTACAGCTTGTGGTTTAGCAGCTTGTGGTGGAACTTGGCGACTGCCGCCTCGCAAGGCTACTCCCGCCCACGGCGATTGACGAACGCCGCGAATGCCCGGCGCCGAAAGCCAGGATGGGGGGAAACGTGCGCGAGCGGTGAACGGGCGGCGACCGAGACCGGGGAGCGCGCATTCGGCGCGAGTGTAGCATCGAATCCGGACGGAGCGGTTTTCATCAAGGAAAGCTAAGGAACTACGATGCCGGAAACGCGCGCAATACAGGTAACCGAAGGCTTACCCCATCCCCGGGGGGCCACGTGGAATGGCAAGGGAACCAACTTCGCCGTATTCTCCGCAAACGCAACCAAGGTCGAAGTGTGCCTCTTCGACCCATCGGGCCGCGAGGAGCTGGAGCGCGTCGAACTGCCGGAATATACCAACCAGGTCTGGCATGGCTTTCTGCCGGATGTGCATCCGCCTACGGTGTATGGCTATCGCGTCCATGGCCCGTATGCGCCGCATGAAGGGCACCGGTTCAATCCGAACAAGCTGCTTCTCGACCCCTATGCGATAGCCCATATCGGCGAGCTTCAATGGAATCCCGCGGTCTTCGGTTACAACATGGAGTCGGCGGACGACACAACCTTCGATGCGCGGGATAGCGCTCCGTTCGTTCCCAAGTGCATCGTGATCGATCCGGGATTCGACTGGAGGGAACAGGTGCTTTCCGAGGACCTACGCGTTCCCTTCGTCAACACAATCCTGTATGAACTGCACGTCAAGGGCTTCACCAAACGCTTTCCCGGGCTACCGGCTCCTTTACAGGGCACGTATCGGGGGCTGGGCTCCGAACCGGTCGTTCAGTACATCAAGCAGCTTGGCGTAACCTCCGTCGAACTGCTGCCCATTCACACTTTCATCGACGAAAGACCGCTGCTGGAGAAAGGGCTTCGCAATTACTGGGGATACAACAGCATCGGGTTCTTCGCCCCCGACCCGAGGTATGCCTCGGATCGGGCGAATGCGCTGCGAGAATTCAAGGAAATGGTGGCGCGCTTCCACGACGCCGGGTTGGAGGTGATTCTGGATGTTGTGTATAACCACACGGCGGAAGGCAACGAGCGCGGCCCCACGCTTTCATTTCGGGGCATCGACAACGCCACCTACTATCGTCTGCAGCCCGAGGACAAGCGCTACTACATTAACGACACGGGCACCGGGAACACCCTGAATCTGAGTCACATGCGCGTGATGCAGATGGTCGCGGACAGCCTGCGCTACTGGGTCGAGCAGGCCCGCGTTGACGGATTCCGTTTCGATCTGGGGACGATTCTGGCGCGTGAGCCTCAGGGCTTCGACGCGCACAGCGGCTTCCTTCAGGTGTGCGGTCAGGACCCGGTTCTCGCCTCGGTCAAGCTCATTGCCGAACCGTGGGATTGCGGACCCGGCGGCTACCAGGTTGGCGGGTTTCCTCCGGATTGGGCGGAATGGAACGATAAGTTCCGGGATGACGTTCGCGAATTCTGGAAAGGCGGCTCGGCGGCCAGCGCTCTGACCGAAAGGCTCTGCGCCTCGGCCGGCATCTTCCATAAGCAGGGGCGCCGGCCCTGGGCCTCGGTGAACTTCATCACCGCTCACGACGGATTCACCTTGAAGGACCTGGTCAGCTACAACGAGCGCCACAATGAAGCCAACGGCGAAAACAACAGGGATGGGAGCTCGAACAATCGCTCCTGGAACGGCGGCGCCGAGGGGCCGACAGATGACCCTGCGATCAACTCCTTGCGCGCGCAGCGCATGCGCAACCTTTTGGCGACGCTGTTGTTGGCCCAGGGTTCGCCCATGCTTCTGGCTGGCGACGAATTCGCGCGCACGCAGTTTGGAAACAACAACGCCTATTGCCAGGACAACGAAATCAGTTGGCTCGACTGGAGCGAAGCGGAAACGCATCGGGCGCAGGTCCGCTTCGTGCAGCGTCTTACGGGGATGCGCCATAAGTATCCGATCCTGCGCCGAAGCCTGTTCCTGACCGGCGCCTATGTCGAAAAACTCGGCGTAAAAGACGTGACCTGGATTCGCGCGGACGGCGCGGAAATGCAAATGGAGAACTGGGGCGACACGGGCATGCGCTGCTTCGGCATGCTCCTC